>DASYLY010000045.1:0-61142 GCA_036009365.1 Solirubrobacterales bacterium | reverse complement strand
CGCTATCACCAGCGGCGTAATTGCGTGGTTGTTCCTGCTCACGTGGCGTCCTCCTCGTTGTCGTCTTTGCTCGCTCCGCTGCCGTCCAGGCTCACCGGTGCGACGAAGGTGCGGTCGCCGGCGTGGATGCCGATCGCCCTGGTCCGGGAGAGGTCGAGGGCGGAGCTCAAGGTCGCCGTCGAGTCACCGCCCCAGCGGTAACGGAAGGTCCCTGCGGGGACTGTGATCCCGCCCGGTCCGCGCAAGAAGACCCTGCAGAGGGTGCCGGAGCGAATCCCCTTCACGTAGACATGGATCTCGGTGCCGTAGGGGTGCGGATCCAGGGTGGCGCCGATGTTGATGCCAGCTGGCAGCGAGGCGAACTCGACGTGCTCTGCGGGACTACTCTCGCCGCCACCGCGGAGGACCAGAATCGCCAGTACAGCTGCCGCCGCGGCGCCGCTAAGGGCCAGGGCGAGGCGCCGCTGTCGGCGCCGTCGGTCCAGCTTGCGCCGGGAGACAAGCAGCGCCGCCGCGACGCGCTCGCCGAGGGCGGAAGACGGCCGCGGTGCGGGCGCCTCGATGCGCGCCGGGTCGGCAAGCGGCAGCAGGTCGGCGACGGCGCGCAGGGAGTCGGCCTCAGCGCGACAGGCAGGGCAGCCCTCGAGATGGGCGGCAACGCTCGCGCGCTCCTCCTCCGCCAGCTGGTCGAGCGCGTAGGCGCCGAGTGCCTCGCGCCACTCGCGGCAGCGGTCAGTCGTCATAGCCCATCTCCTCGAGCACCACCCGCAGTGCCCGCAGGCCGTAATAGACACGACTCTTCACCGTTCCCTCCGGAACGCCCAGCTCGGCGGCGACCTCGGCGTAGGGGCGGCCGCGGAAGTAGGTCTCGAGCAGGACACGGCGGTGCTCGTCGCCGATCCGCCGCATCGCCTCCTCAACCTGCCAGGCGAGCAGGGCCTCCTCCAGTGGTTCGACCGCAGGCTCAACGCCGCTCTGGGCGAGGCTGGGACGAGCGGCGCGGGCGCGGCCGAGGTCGATGACGACGTTGCGCAGAATCGCAAACAGCCAGGTGCGCAGGGAGCCGATCTGGGGATCGAAGCGATCGCCGGCGCGCCAGGCGCGGAGGAAGGTCTCCTGCACGGCCTCTTCGGCGAGGCCGCCGTCGCCGAGTGAGCGCAGGGCGAAGCCGTACAGCTCACCTGCGTGAGCGGCGTAGGCCGCCCGTACGTCGCGCTCGTCGCGGAGGGCCCCGGGGGGCATCAACTCGGTCTTGGCTGGGGCAGGGAATCCATTGCTGCCCGGAGTACGGCGGGGGAAAGGGGAGGGTTCACGGCGCCCCGCTGATGCGGAGCGCCGCTCGCCCTACGAGAGTTTCCCGATCTTGAAGATTTTCGTCCCGCAGTCGGGGCAGACGCCCTGGATCGCCGGGCGACCGTTTTTCATCGTCACCTGTTTGGCGTCCTTGATCTCGACCTTCTTGCGCTCTTTGACGCAGTAACCCTCCGGCATGAGGACTCCTTTCGCTGCCGCTTCGCGGCAAAGCTCGCGAAGACCGCGAGGTGGATTGAGGCGAATGTAACGCAGGCAGGGGACAAGACCGGGCATAAATGTGCGTTTTCGCACATAAGTGCCAAGCTCGATCAGGGATATTTGTCTCAGGACGGCCGCCGGCCTTGGTCAATTACCCTGCGGCCCGCACTTCCCGGAACCAAGCCCGCAAGGAGATCCCGCATGCCCGAAGCAGTCATCGTCGACACCCTCCGCACGCCGATCGGCCGTGCCTTCAAGGGTTCGCTCGCCCAGCTGCGCCCCGAGGAGACGGGCGCCTACGTCGTCGACAAGCTCCTCGAGCGCAATCCCGAGGTCGATCCGGCCTCGATCGAGGATCTCTTCTGCGGCGTCGGCATGCCGCAGGGCCTGCAGGCGTTCAACATCGGCCGGATCATCTCGTTGCTCTCCGAGAAGCTGCCGCAGACCGTCAACGGCGTCACCGTCTCCCGCTATTGCTCCTCCAGCCTCGACGCGATCCGCCACGCGGGCAACGCGATCAAGGCCGGCGAGGGCGACGTCTACCTCGCCACCGGGGTCGAGTGGGTGAGCCGCTTCAACGAAACCGCTGAGCCGGTCCGCGTCGACGACCGCAACCCGAACCTAATCGGCGAGAACGGCCAGCCCAATGCCTACATCGACATGGGCATCACCGCCGTCAACGTGGCGAAGAAGTACGAGGTCAGCCGTGCCGACATGGACAAGTACGCGCAGCGCTCGCAGGAACTGGCGGTGAAATCGCAGGAAGACGGCTTCTTCGACCGCGAGATCGTCCCGGTGAAGCTGCCCGACGGCACCGAGGTCGCCAAGGACGACGGCCCGCGCGCCTCCTCGACCCTGGAGAAGCTCTCCGAACTGCCCGAGGCCTTCGAGGGCGGCGGCGGCGTCACCGCCGGCAACTCCTGCCCGCTCAACGACGGCGCCGCCGCGGTGCTGCTGATGAGCGACACCAAGGCCAAGGAGCTGGGCCTGACCCCGCGCGCCCGCATCGTCACCGCCGCCACCTACGGCAACGAGCCGGAGCTGATGGGCGTGGCCCCGATCGGCGCCATCAAGAAGGCGCTGGACCGGGCCGGGATGACGATCTCCGACATCGACGCGGTCGAGCTCAACGAGGCCTTCGCGGCCCAGGTGATCCCGATCATGGCCGAATGCGGGATCGAGGAAAGCAAGCTCAACGCCCACGGCGGCGCGATCGCCCTCGGCCACCCCTTCGGGATGACCGGCGCTCGCATCATGGGCACCCTGCTCAACGTGATGGAGACCGACGACCACCAGGTCGGCCTCGAGACGATGTGCGTGGCCGGGGGTCAAGGCAAGGCCATGATCGTCGAACGGGTCTGAGGCCATTTGGCCGGCGCATATCGGCGTCCTCGGTCGCTTGTGTGCAGAGCACACGGCGCTTCCTGCGTCCTTGATCTGCTTGGCCAACTGGCCTCAGACAGGGGTTAGTAGGGTCGGCTGATGGGCGAGTTGGAGACGGTGATTTATGAGGCGGGCGACAGGGTCGCCCGCCTCACTCTTAATAGGCCGGAGCGGGGAAATGGGATCACGCCGCGGATGCCGGTTGAGATTGCCGAGTGCGTGGAGCGGGCGAATCTCGATCCCTCGGTTCACGTAATTGCCCTGGCCGGCAACGGCAGCGGCTTCTGTGGGGGCTATGACCTTGTTGCTTCGGCCGAGGGGATGGAGGGACTGGAAGGTGTCGATGCCCAACCGGGTTCGCCGCTCGATCCGGCGGTAATCGCGGCGAACCACGCGCCGGAGTCGAACTGGGACGCGGTCACCGATTACCAGTTCATGTCGCGCAACGTGCGCGGCTTCATGAGCCTCTTCCACTCGGAGAAGCCGGTGCTCTGCAGGGTGCACGGCTTCTGCGTCGCCGGCGGCACCGACATGGCGCTCTGCTCGGACCTGCTGGTAGTCGCCGAGGACGCCAAGATCGGCTACCCGCCGGCCCGCGTCTGGGGCTCGCCGACGACGGCGCTGTGGGCGAGCCGGATCGGGGCGATGCGGGCCAAGCGACTGCTGCTCACCGGCGACTCGCTGACCGGCGTCGAGGCGGTCGAGTGGGGGCTGGCAACCGAGGCCGCGCCCGCCGCCGAGCTCGACGGCCGCTTCGAGCGGCTGCTGGAGCGGGTGGCGCGGATGCCGATCAACCAGCTGGTGATGATGAAGCTGCTGGTCAACGAAACCATCCACGCCCAGGGCCTGCGTCAGTCCCAGGTTCTCGGCACCTTCTTCGATGGCATCGCCCGCCACACGGAGGAGGGCCACTCCTTCGTCCGCCGCGCTGCCGAGGACGGCTTCAAGGAGGCGGTGCGACACCGCGACGAGCCCTTTGGCGACCACGGCCTCGAGGGCTTCGGGCTGGGCGACTAGGGTCCCCGCCCGTGCCCGATTTCTCCCACGTCACCGTCGAGAGCGCCCGTGGCTTCCTGCCGGGCAGCTTTCCCGGCGACCTCGAGATCGAGCCGCTGGAAGTCGAGGACAGTCACGCCCGCGGCCGCATCGTCGTCGACCGCCGCCACCTTCATCCCGGTGGCTTCGTCCACGGCGGCGTCTGGACCGCGCTCGGCGACACCGTCGCCGCTTGGGCCACCTTCCGCAGCATCCCACCGGGCTGCGACTTCACCACGATCGAGCTGAAGCTGAACGTCTTCGCCGCCGGACTGCCCGGCGACGAGATCGTCGCCGTTGCCGAGCCGCTCCACACCGGCCGCAGCACCGTCGTCATCGAGGTCCGCATCGAGCGGATCCGCGACGAGGAGTCGAAGCTCGCCGCCAACTTGGTCGTCACGCAGTTCGTGTTGCCGCCGCGTCAGCCTTAGCCAGGTCAGGCGGGCGGTTCCGGGTCCTCCGGCGGCAGTTCGAGCTCTTCGATTTGAGGCAGCTTCCAGAGCAGGCTGGCGATCGTCAGGCCGGCCGCCGCTGCCAGCATCGCCAGGAACCACTGGGTCGCGTTCATCAGCTCCATCTCGAAGAAGGAGCGCAGCGGGGCGATCGCGAGGATGCCCGCGTAGAGCGCTCCCAACCCCGCCACCATCGCCAGCATGTAGCTCTGGATGGCGATGTGCTCGCGGCCTGGCCCACGCTCCAGCAGCAGCACGAAGGCGAGCCCGAGCACGATCAGGGTCGTCGTCGCGGCGGTGCGGCCGGCCTCGAGGCTGCCGCCGAAGACGGTGTCGACGAGGAAGAAGGAGAGGATCGAGCCGAGCGCCGTCGCCACCCCGGCCGGCACCGCGAAGGCGGCCAGTGCCCGCAGCAGTCGGCCGCGGTAGAGCGGCCCGTCGGAGGGGGCGAGGGCGAGCACGAAGGAGGGGATGCCGATCGTCAGCAGGGCCGCCAGGGTGAGGTGGCGGGGCAGGAAGGGAAAGGCGAAGCCGGGCACTGCGACAAGCAGGATCAGCGTCGCCGCGTAGACGGTCTTGGTCAGGTAGAGCCGGCCGAGCCGGTGGATGTTGCGGGCGATCCGCCGTCCCTCGCCGACCGCCTCGGGCAACCGCGAGAACTCGTCCTCGAGCAGGACCACATCGGCGACCCCCTTGGTCACCTGGGTGCCCGAGCCCATCGCCACCGCCATCCGTGCCCGCTTCAGCGCCGGCACGTCGTTGACGCCGTCGCCGATCATCGCCACGTAGCGCCCCGCCCCGACCAATGCCTCGACCAGTGCCTTCTTCTGCTCCGGCTTGATCCGGCAGAAGATCGTGTTCTCGAGCGCCACCGCGGCCAGCTGCTCCGGATCTTCGGGCAGGTCGGGCCCCTCGACGACCCCGGCCTCGCGCGCCACCCCGACCGCATAGGCGACGGCGGTGACGGTGGCGCGGGCGTCGCCGGAGATCAGCTTCAGGTCGACCTCCTGCTCGCGCATATAGGCGATCGTCTCGGCGGCATCGGGCCGCAGCGTCTCCTCCAGCACGACCAGCGCCAGCGGCTCCAGCCGCGGCGGCGCTTCGCCGGCGGGGTCGGTGGGCAGCGGTCCGCCCGCCTCGCCGAAGGCGACCACGCGCCGCCCCTTCGCCGTCTCCTGCTCGAGCTTGCGGGCAAGGCCGGGGGGCAGGGTCAGCGCCCCAGCGGCGGCGAGTACGTCGGGGGCGCCGAGCACGTAGGCCGAGCCGTCGAGCGCGACCCCACTCCACTTCCACTCCGAGGAGAAGGGGACCTCGGTGCCGACCCGACCGGCCTCGCCGGGATAGCGCTCGGCGATCGTCTCCAGGGTGCGGTTGCGGTCGCCGGCGCTGGCGGCGAAGCGGGCGAGCACCGCCTCGGCCGCCGCCTCGTCGGCGCCCTCGGCGATCTCCACGTCGACCAGCCGCAGCTCACCCGCGGTAAGCGTCCCGGTCTTGTCGACGCAGATCGTGTCGACGGAGGCAAGGCTCTCGGTCGCGCTCATCTGCTGGACCAGCACCCGGTTGCGGGCCAACCTCACCGCCGCGACCGCGAAGGTGACGCTCATCAGCAGCACCAGTCCCTCGGGGATCAGCGTCACCAGCCCGGCGGTCGCCGTCTGCGCGGCTTCCTCGAGGTCGGTGTTGCGCACGCTGAGCGTGAGGATCAAAAGCGCGGCCAGCGGCAGCATCACGTAGGTGCAGGCGACGATCACCCGGTTGACCTCCTGCTGCAGCGGCGAGGGCGGGTGGCGAAAGGCACGCGCCTCGCCGGCCAGTTTGCCGGCGTAGCTCTCCTCGCGCACCGCGTCGACCAGGTAGTGGCCGGAGCCGGAGATGCAGAAGGAGCCCGACAGCACCCGCTCGCCGACTCCCTTGCGGATCCCGTCGGCCTCGCCGGTCAGCATCGACTCGTCGAGGGTCATCCCCCTGGAAGCGACCACCTCGCCGTCGGCGACCAGCTGGTCGCCCGGGCTGATCCGCACCACGTCGCCGGGGACGATCTCCTCGGCCAGCAGCTCGACCTCGGCGCCGTCGCGGAGGGCCTGGGCGCGCGGGGCGACCATCACGGCCAGCTCGTCCAGGGTCGCCTTCGCGCTCAGCTCCTGGCGGATGCCGATGTAGGAGTTGACGATCGCGATCACGCCGAAGATCGAGTCGGCATACAGCCCCAGTCCGAGGTCGAGGACGAAGAAGGCGCCGATGATCGCGTTGAAGAGCGTGAAGACGTTGGCGGCGACGATGCTCGAGGTCGAGCGCGAGGAGGTCTCCGGGGGCGGGCCGAGCTTGCGCAGGCGGGCCTCGGCCTCGGCGCTGGAGAGGCCTTGCTCGGCTGATGGCTGGACCTTAGGCATGACGACTATTCAATAGGGTGCGAGCCGGATGTCGCTGAAGCTCGGACTCAATCTTGGCTACTGGGGGATCGGCCCGGCCGGCGAGGACGCCCTCGAGGTCGTCAGCGCCGCCGAGAAGGCCGGCTACGAGTCGGTCTGGGCGGCAGAGTCCTACGGCTCCGACGTGGTCAGCGTGCTGGCCTGGCTGGCGCCGCAGACGACCACGATCAAGCTCGGCGCCGCGATTCTGCAGGTGCCCGCGCGCCCTCCGGCCGCCGCCGCGATGGCCGGCGCCACGATCGACAAACTCTCCGGAGGTCGTTTCCTTTTCGGCTTCGGGCCCTCCGGTCCGCAGGTCTCCGAGGGTTGGTACGGCGTCCCTTACGCGAAGCCCTGGGGCCGCACCCGCGAGTACATCGAAGTGGTCCGCGAGATCATCGCCCGCGAGGGGCCGATCGAGCACGACGGCGAGCACTACACGCTGCCCCTGCCCGGCGGCGAGGGCAAGCCGCTGAAGCTCAACTTTCACCCGCTGCGCAACGAGATCCCGGTCTTCGTCGGCGCGATCGGCCGCAAATCGGTCGAGATGGCGGCGGAGATCTGCGACGGCTGGATCCCGATCTTCTTCAGCGTCGACGCCTTCGAGCAGACCTGGGGTGAGCATCTGGAGGCGGGCTTTGCCAAAGGCGGCCGCCAGCGCTCCGACCTCGAGGTCAGCCCCTCACTGCAGGTGGCGATCGATGGCGACCTGGAGGCGGCGAAGAGCGTCGTCAAGGCCGGCCTCGTCCTCTATTTCGGCGGCATGGGCAGCCGCAAAACCAACTTCTACGTCGACCTCGCCCACCGCTTCGGTTTCGGCGACGTCGCCGACGAGGTTCAGAAGCGCTTCCAGGACGGCGATCGCCATGGTGCCTTCGAGGCGATGCCCGATGAGATCGTCGAGGCGACCTCCCTGGTCGGCACCGAGGCCGAGGTGGCGGAGCGGGTGGAGCGCTTCCGCGGCGCCGGGATCGACCGCCTGATCGTCTCACCAGTCCATGTAGATCGCGCCGAGCAGCTGCACACGCTCGAGCGCCTCGCCGCCGTGGCCGGGGTCACGGCGCGCGGCTGACCCTTTCGCATAACCTACCGCGCCGCACGGGTATGAGAATCGGAGTGCCGAAAGAGTCTGCGGATGGGGAGCGCCGGGTCGCGCTAGTCCCTGACGTGGTCAAATCGCTGAAGAAGAACGAGCACGTCGAGGTGCTCGTTCAGGCCGGCGCCGGCGAGGCCGCGGGTCATCCCGACTCGCAGTACACGGAGGCCGGGGCCGAGGTCGTCGAGGGCGAGGTTACGTGGGGCGCCGACGTCGTCCTTCGCGTCGCCGCCCCTTCCACCGCCGAGATCGGCAAGCTCAACTCGAACCAGCTTCTGATCGCCCACCTGGCGCCCTGGACCGCCGCCGAGAGCAACAAGGCGATGGCCGCCGCCGGCGTCACCAGCTTCGCGATGGAGGCGATCCCCCGCACGACCCGCGCCCAGGCGATGGACGCGCTCTCCTCGCAGGCCGCCGCCGCCGGCTACGCCGCGACCCTGATTTCCGCCCGCGAGTCGGGCCGCTTCTTCGGGATGATGACCACCGCCGCCGGCACCGTGCCGCCGGCCAAGGTCCTCGTCCTCGGCGCCGGCGTCGCCGGCCTCCAGGCAGTCGCCACCGCGAAGCGCCTCGGCGCGATCGTCACCGGCTTCGACATCCGCCGCGCCGCCTGGGAGCAGATCGCCTCGCTCGGCGGCCGCCCCCTGGAACTCGACTTCATCCCCGACGCGGAGGGCGAGGGCGGCTACGCGCGCCCGCTCACCGACGAGGAGAACGCGCAGGTCCGCGACGCGCTGACCGACAACGCCGCCAAGCAGGACATCATCGTCACCACCGCCGCGATCCCCGGCCGCCCGGCGCCGCTGCTGATCACCGCCGAGGCCGTCCGCAACATGTCGCCCGGCTCGGTGATCGTCGACCTCGCCGCCGAGACCGGCGGCAACTGCGAGCTGACCGAGGCGGGGCAGACCGTGGTCGAGGGCGGCGTCAAAGTGATCGGCCCGCGCAACCTCGCCAGCGAGATGCCGGCGCCGGCCTCCCAGCTCTACGCCAAGAACCTCGAGAACCTGCTCGGGCTCCTGGTCACCGAGGAGGGCACCCTGAACGTGGACTTCGAGGACGACATCATCGCCGCCGCCTGCATCACCCAGGGCGGCGAGATCAAAAACGAGAGGGCCGCCAAATGAGCCTGATGACCGAGATCACGATCCTCGTCCTCGCCGCCTTCGTCGGCTTCGAGGTGATCTCGAAGGTGCCGACCACGCTGCACACGCCGCTGATGTCGCAGACCAACGCGATCCACGGGATCGTGATGCTGGGCGGCCTGATCGTCGTCGGCTACGCCAACGACCCGCTCGAGTACGTGATCGGCACGATCGCGATCGCCTTCGGCGCGATCAACATCGTCGGTGGCTTCATGGTCACCGACCGGATGCTCGGGATGTTCTCGAAAAAGCCGAAACCCAAGGCTGACGCGGGCGAGAAAGGCGGCAGCTGATGGTCTCCGCCGTACTGCAGCCGGGCGGCGACGCCGCCACGGCGCTCTACATCGTCGCCTTCTCGCTCTTCATCATCGGGATCAAACGCGGCACCCACCCGACCACCGCCAAGCAGGGCAACCTGGTCGCCGCCGTCGGCATGGCCCTCGCCGTGGTGACGACGCTCCTGCTCGACGGGATCGGCAACTGGGGCCTGATCGCACTTGGCCTCGGGGTCGGCACCTCGATCGGCGTGATCGCCTCGGTCCGCGTGCAGATGACCGAGATGCCGCAGATGGTCGCCCTCTACAACGGCGTCGGCGGCGGCGCCGTGGCGCTGATCTCCTGGGCGGAGATCCGCCACGGGATCTCGCTCGGCGAGACGATCCCGCTCGACACCCTGATCCCGATCCTCTTCTCCGCCGTCGTCGGCTCGGTCTCCTTCTGGGGCTCGAACATCGCCTTCGCCAAGCTCCAGGACCTGATCCCGACCCGGCCCCTGGCGGTGCCCGGGCAGCAGGTGATCAACGTCGTGCTGCTGATCGCCATCCTCGCCGCCTGCTTCAACATCGCCGTCAACAACGACGATCCCTCGCAACTGGTCTTCATCGGCATCCTGATCGCCGCCGGGTTCCTCGGCAACCTCGTGGTGCTGCCGATCGGCGGTGCCGACATGCCGGTCGTGATCTCGCTGCTCAATGCCTTCACCGGCCTCTCTGCTGCGGCAGCCGGCTTTGCTCTCGACAACGTCGCCCTGATCGTCGCCGGCACCCTGGTTGGCTCCTCGGGAACGATCCTCACGATGGAGATGGCGACGGCGATGAACCGCTCGGTCGCCAACGTCCTCTTCGCCGGCTTCGGCGGCGCCCCCAGTGGCGGCGGCGGTGGCAGCGGCGAGGAGCGCCCGCACGTCTCGATCGGGGCCCAGGACGCGGCGATCAAGCTCGCCTACGCCGACACCGTGGTGATCGTGCCCGGCTACGGCCTAGCGGTCGCCCAGGCCCAGCACGCGGTCAAGGAGGTCGGCGACGAGCTGGAGAAGCGCGGTATCACCGTCAACTACGCGATCCACCCGGTCGCGGGGCGAATGCCGGGCCACATGAACGTCCTTCTTGCCGAGGCCGATGTGCCTTACGAGAACCTCAAGGAGATGGAGGAGATCAACCCCGAGATGTCGCGCACCGACGTCGCGGTGGTGGTCGGGGCCAACGACGTCACCAACCCGGCGGCGAAAAACGACCCCGACAGCCCGATCGCCGGGATGCCGATCATCGAGGTCAACGAAGCCCAGCAGGTGATCGTGATCAAGCGCTCGCTCAGCCCCGGCTTTGCCGGCATCGACAACGACCTCTTCTACGAACCGAACACCTCGATGCTGTTCGCCGACGCCAAACAGGCTGCCGCGGACATCGCCGCCGAGATTCAGAACCTCTAACCAGGGGGAGAGAATCGCCGTCACCGGCCTTGTGCTGGTGTGCGATCCGAGCGGGGGCAGTCGACGGTCGAGTGGGTGGCGCTACTGGCGCTTGTCGCTCTCTTGCTGGCCGGATTGCTTGCCGCTGGGGTTCGGGTGCCGGGGGTGGACCTGGCGCGGCTGGTCGGATCGCGGATCCTCTGCGCGGCGTCGTTGGCCGACGGCTGCGGCGACCAGCCGATCCTGATCGCGGCCTACGGGGACGAAGTGGGGAGGCTGGTGAGGGAGCACATGCCGACCCTGGTCTTCGAGCAGGGATCAAGAGCGCTACCGGTCGACTTCCGGCGCTGCCGCAGCGTCGATTGTGGGGATGGCTCGAGTAACGGGCTTGTGCATCGGACCGAGGGCCGTCTGCCGGTCACCGCCTTCGTCCACGTCGTCAACTGTCGTACCGAGGCAGCCGAGCGCTCTGAGGACGAGGGGTTCGACTGCTCCGGTTCACGGGCCGGCAACCTCTACATCAGCTACTGGACTTACTACGCCGACAGCGCAACCTTGCGCGATCTACCGGTCGTCGGCAAAAAGGGCTACCACGAGGACGACTGGGAGTCGGTCCAGCTACGGATCGGGCCCGACGGAGAGATCGACCAGCGGGCCTCCTCCCACAGTGGCTACAACTACGAAGGCGGCGTCGCCAACTGGGGCTCGGATGCCGGCTTCGACCCGTTGCGAGAGCTCGCGGAGACTGTCGGCATCCGCAACGCCAACGGCTGGGGACCCGAGACCGGCCTCCTGCTCGTCTCCGGCGGCAGCCACGCCGGCTCCGCCGCCGGCGACCGTGACCTCGATCGCTTCACCCCCGGCCGCCGTGTCCACCTGATTCCCCTGGAGCAGATCGCAGCCGAGGTCGCCGCCACCTTCGCCGTCTCGCCACCCTGGCGCAAGCGCGTCTGGCACGATCCCGAGGCCGAAGGCACCAGTTAGCGCCGAGTGGTCGCTTGACCACACTGGGGTGTGGGAAAGAGACCAGTCGCTACTTGGGGGGCATGCGGAGGGCGCCGTCGAGGCGGATCGTCTCGCCGTTCAGCATCGGGTTAGCGACGATCTGGGAGACCAGGCGGGCGTACTCCTCGGGGCGGCCGAGGCGAGAGGGGAAGGGGATGCCGGCACCGAGCGCCTCGCGAGCGGGCTCCGGCAGGCCGGCGAGCAGGGGGGTGTCGAAGAGGCCGGGGGCGACGGTGACGACACGAACGCCGCGGGAGGCCATGTCGCGCGCCGCCGGCAGGGTCATGCCGACGATGCCGCCCTTCGAGGCGGCGTAGGCGATCTGACCGATCTGGCCGTCGTAGGCGGCGATCGAGGCGGTGTTGACGCAGAGGCCGCGCTCGCCTTCCTCATCGGGCTCGTTCTCGCTCATCGCCGCGGCGGCCAGGCGCAGCACGTTGAAGCTGCCGATCAGGTTGACCTCGATCACCTTGGTGAACAGCTCGAGATTGTGAGGACCGTTTTTGTGCGCGACCCGCTCGGCCCAGCCGATGCCGGCGCAGCAGACCGAGATCCGCAGCCCACCGTCGACGGCTGCCGCCTGCTCGACCGCGGCTCCGATCGCCTCGGCGTCGGTGACGTCAGCCGCGACGAAGGAGGCGCCCAACTCAGCCGCCAGCGCCTCGCCCTTCTCGGCATTGAGGTCGGCGATCACGACCTGGGCGCCGGCCTCGACCAGCATCCGCGCCGTCGCCTCGCCGAGCCCTGAGGCTCCGCCGGCTACTAAGGCTCCTGCTCCGTCGACGTTCATCGAATCGGCAGCGTATATCGATACGAGACAACCCGGTACTTCTGGCTGTGTAGGGTTTTCGCATCGCCACCGAGGTGACCGCAAGCTCCAAGGCAGCGATCGCGGAACGCCTCTCCGAGGCGCGGGAACGGACGCTGGACCTGATTGAGCCGCTCGACGACGAGCAGCTCAACACGGTCTACTCGCCCCTGCTCAGCCCCCTTGCCTGGGACCTCGGCCACATCGCCAACTTCGAGGAGCTCTGGCTGGTGCAGACGATCGGCGACCGTGAGCCGCTGCACGGCGACCTCGGTCGCTTCTACGACGCGATTGAGAATCCACGCAAGAGTCGTGGTGAGCTGCCGATCCTGCGTGACGCCGAGCTGCGCGCCTACATGGGCGACGTTCGCGAGCGCACCCTCGAGGTCCTGGAGGAGGTCGAGATCGGTCCTGATGCCGAGGACCGGCTGCTTCGCGATGGCTTCGTTTACGAGTTGCTGCTCGCCCACGAGCTCCAGCACAACGAGACCATGCTGCAGCTGCTGCAGATGGTCGAGGGCTACGAGCCGGTCCACGCGGACCTGGCGCCGCCGGTCGAGTCGGTCGGACCCGGCTCGGAGATGGTCGCGGTGGAGAGGGGTGGGTACGAGATCGGCGCCGGTCCCGCTGGCTTCGCCTACGACAACGAGCGCCCCCGTCACCGGGTCGAGTTGGCGCCGTTCGAGATCGACCTGGTCCCGGTCACCAACGCCGCCTACGTCGAGTTCGTCGAAGCGACCCGCACCGAGCCACCGCTGTACTGGGAACGCGACGGTGGTGGCGGCTGGGTGACCGACGCAATGGGGGCTCGCCGCAAGATCGATCCCGGCCATCCCATCACCCACATCTCCTGGCATCAGGCCGACGCTTTCGCTCGCTGGGCCGGCAAACGACTGCCGAGCGAGCATGAGTGGGAGGCCGCCCACGATCTCCTCGACTCGGTCGGCCGGGTCTGGGAGTGGACGAGCTCGGACCTCCTGCCTTACCCGGGTTTCGAAGCGTTCCCCTATCGCGAGTATTCGGAGGTCTTCTTCGGCGACGAGCACAAGGTGCTCCGTGGCGGGTCTTGGGCGACTCACCCGACCGTCGCCCGGTCCAGCTTCCGCAACTGGGACCTGCCCCAGCGCCGTCAGATCTTCTCCGGGTTGCGCTGCGTGAGGGACCTGTGATCGCGATCGAGGTCCACCTCGCCGCGGATGCCGCAGCGACAATGGCGCGCGACGTCCGGGCCGGGCTGCTCGCGGAGCGCAAGGAGCTGGAGCCCAAGTACTTCTACGACGAGCGGGGCTCGCAGTTGTTCGAGCAGATCACCGAGTTGCCCGAGTACTACCCGACCCGGGCTGAGCGCGAGATTCTCGCCGTGCGCGCCCCGGAGATCCTCGCCGCCGCCGGCGAGCCCGGCACCCTGGTCGAGCTCGGCTCCGGCTCGGCGGCGAAGACCCGTCACCTGCTGGACGCGATGAGCGAGGCGGGCTGTCTCGTCACCTATGTGCCCGTCGACATCTCCGAGGAGATCACCCACGCGACCGCCGACTGCCTCGTCGACGAGTACCCAGGCTTGGCCGTACGGGGGCTCGTCTGCGACTTCGAGCGCGACCTCGAGCGCATCCCGGACGCCGGCGGCACCCAGCTGATCGCCTTCCTCGGCGGCACCGTCGGCAACCTCTACCCGGAGGCGCGTCGCGCCTTCCTGGCCCGCCTGGCAAAGCTGATTGGGCCTGGCGACAGCCTCCTGCTCGGCACCGACCTGGTCAAGGAGACCGCTCGCCTCGAGGCCGCCTACGACGACGACGCCGGCGTCACTGCCGAGTTCAACAAGAACGTCCTGGCTGTCCTCAACCGCGAGCTCGGTGCTGACTTCGACCTCGACGCCTTCGAGCACGTTGCTCGCTACGACGCCGAGGAGGCGCGGATGGACATCCGCCTGCGCTCGCTCGCCGACCAGTCCGTCCGCCTCGATGGCCTCGACTTGACGGTCGAGTTCGTCGCCGACGAGGAGATGCGGACCGAGATCTCGGCCAAGTTCACCCGCGAGCGGCTCGAGGACGTCTACGCCGAGGCAGGCCTTGAGCTGTGCGGCTGGTTCACCGACGCGGCCGGCGACTACGCGCTCTCCCTCGCCCGGCCTGTCTAGGCCGCCGGCACCTGCTGCGTGATGCAGTGGATGTTGCCGCCGCCGAGCAGGATCTCGCGGGCGGGGACGCCGACCACCTCGCGGTCGGGGAAGCACTCGGCGAGGATCGCCGCCGCCTCCTCGTCATAGCGCTCGTCGAGGAGTGGCATCACGACCCGCTTGTTGCAGAGGTAGGAGTTGACGTAGGAGGCGGCGAGGCGGTCGCCGGGGCGGCGCGGCTGCGTTCCTTCCACCGCCTCGACGCCCTCTGCCTCCGATGGCGAGATCGTCAGCGGCCCGGGGGAGGGGAGCCGCACGATCTCGAGTGAGCGGCCGCGGGCATCGGTGGCCGCTTCGAGCCGTTCCTGCGCTTCGAGCGAGATCGCGTGCTGCGGGTTGGACTCGTCCTCGGCCCAGGTCAGCAGGACGAGGTCGGGGCGGGCGAAGCAGGCGAGGTTGTCGATGTGCCCGTCGGTCTCATCCTCGTGGACGCCGCGTCCGAGCCAGATCGCCTTCTCGGTGCCGAGGTGGGCATGGAGCGCGCGCTCGATCTGCTCGCGAGTCAAAGCGGGATTGCGGTTCTGATTGAGCAGGCACTCCTCGGTGGTCAGCAGGGTGCCCTCGCCGTCGACGTGGATGGCGCCGCCCTCGAGCACCAGTGGGGCGCGGTAGCGGTCATCGCCTTCCACCTCGAGCAGCTTCGCCGCCACCCGGTCGTCGCGGTCCCAGGGGGAGTAGAGACCTCCCTCGAGCCCTCCCCAGGCGTTGAACACCCAGTCGATGCCGCGCCGGTCTCCCTCGCCGTCGACCACGAAGGTGGGTCCGGTGTCGCGCATCCAGGCGTCGTCGGTGGAGACCTCGACGACCCGGATCGCTTCTGAGAGCAGCGCCCGGCAGCGCTCGAACTCGGCATCGGAGACCGCCATCGTCACCGGCTCGGAGGCGGCGATCGCCTCTGCGACCGCGGCGAATGCCTCCTGCGCAGGCCGCGCCCCGTCGCGCCAGTTATCGCGGCGCTCCGGCCAGGCCATCCAGCAGCCGGCATGCGGCTCGAACTCTGCGGGCATCCGGAAGCCGTCAACGGCGGGAGTGGAGTCGAGCGTGGCGCTCATCGATACCTATCTTCCTCTTGCAAACGCACTTCTTCCGGATAGCGGGAACAACTGCGTTCTCATGGTTCCTCGGCGCTACAGTCGAGACGAGATGGAGGAGATCCAGCTCGTCCTAGCCACCGACCCGCTGCCCTCGCCGGCGCGCACCCGTCCACCCGAGCGCCGACCGCTGCGGATCGCCGTCGTCCAGCATCGTTGGCACCCGGACCCCGCCGAGCACGAGGAAGCGCTTGCGGTTGCGATCCGGATTGCGGCCGGCGAGGGCGCCCGCCTAGTCTGCCTGCAGGAGCTGACCCTCAGCCCGTACTTTGCGGTCGATCCCGGCGGCCCGGCGGCGGTGGGCGCGCTCCCCGAGGAGCTTCCCGGGGGCGTCACCCACCTCTTCGCGACCCGGATCGCCAAGGAGACCGGCATCCACGTCCATGCCTCCCTCTACGAGCGCGCCGATGGCGAGGACGGCCTCGGCTACAACACGGCGATCCTGGTCGCCCCCGACGGCGAGCTGGTCAGCCGCACCCGCAAGCTCCACATCCCGGTCACCGCCGGTTACCACGAGGATCGCTACTTCCGTCCTGGTCCCGCAGCGGAGGCCCTGCCGCTAGTCGCGCTGGGCGGTGCCAATCTCGGCATGCCGACCTGCTGGGACCAGTGGTTCCCGGAGCTTGCCCGCGCCTACAGCCTCGAGGGCGCTGACATCCTCATCTACCCGACCGCGATCGGCTCCGAGCCCGACCACCCCGGCTTCGACACCCAGCCGCTTTGGGAGCGGGTGATAGTCGCCAACGGAATCGCCAACGGCCTCTTCATGGTTGCGGTCAACCGGATCGGCTCCGAGCCGCCCCTCGACTTCTACGGAAGCTCCTTCTTCTCCGACCCGTACGGGCGGATCCTGGCTCAGGCTCCACGCGACGAACCGGCCGTCCTGGTCGCCGATCTCGATCTCGATCAGCGCCGCGACTGGCTGGAGCTCTTCCCCTTCCTGACCACCCGTCGACCGGACGCATACGCGCGCTTGACGCAAGAGGCCGAGAAGCGCTGAGGATTCAGGCCAGCGCCAGTGCCCCGATTGCCTCGCCGAGTTTGTCCGGCGTCACGATCGGGGTGAGGATCGGGAGCGTGATCCCACCCTCGACGAAGGCGCCGATCCGCTCCTTCATCTGCTCCGGGCTGCCGAAGATGAACATCTCCTCGATCAGCTCCCACGGAGCCGCCGCCGCGGCCGCCTTCCGATCGCCGGACTCCCAGGCGGCGACCATCGGCTCGATCTGCTCGCCATAGCCGAGCCAGCGGTAGAAGTTGGCGTAGACCGGGACCGTGATGTAAGAGGAGAACATGAAGCGGGCCAGCGGCTCGACCTGCTCGCGCTCGCCGGGGATGCAGAAGAAGCGGCAGAGCAGCTCGAAGCCCTCCGGCGCACTCTCCAGCTGCCCTGCGACCTTCGGCAGGCCGCTGATCGGCAGGAAGTTGGTGAAGGCGCCGTCGGCCCGCTCGACGGCGAGGTCGAGCATCTTGCCGCGCAGCGCCGCCAGCACGATCGGCACCCGCTCGCTGGGCGGGGCTTCGAGCTTGAAGCCGCTCTCGGTGCGCTCGCCGGCGAGGGCGGTCTGGAGAAAGTCGAGGGTCTCGCGGACCTTGCTCAGCGGCCGCTCGAAGGGGATCCCGTTCCAGCCTTCGACGATGCGGTCCGACGAGGAGCCGATGCCGAGGACGAAGCGCCCCCGCGAGCCGCTGGCGAGGGCAGCCGTCTCCTGTGCCAACAGGGCGGGGCCACGCTGGAAGACGCCGACGATGCCGGTGCCGAGCCGCACCCGCTCGGTCCAGGCGGCGCTCATAGCCAGTGGGGTGAAGCCGTCGGGGCCGGCGGTCTCGCCGCTCCAGAGGTCGGTGTAGCCGGCCGCCTCGGCCCGCTTTACGTGCTCCTCGTGATCTGCCAGCTGCAACCCGGGCAGTGGCAGCGTCAATCCCCAACGCGTGTCCACGCAGCGACCCTATAGCCTGCGGCGCCGATGGCAGAGAGTTCGCAAGTGAAGCCCGATCGCAACCTCGCCCTGGAGCTGGTGCGGGTAACCGAGGCAGCGGCGCTGGCTGCCGCTCGCTGGGTCGGCCGCGGCGACAAGATCGCCGCTGACGGAGCCGCCGTCGACGCGATGCGCTTCGTCCTCGACTCGGTCGCGATGGACGGCATCGTCGTCATCGGCGAGGGCGAGAAGGACGAAGCGCCGATGCTGTTCAACGGCGAGCGGATCGGCGATGGCAGTCCGCCAGTAGTCGATATCGCCGTCGACCCGCTCGAGGGGACGACTCTCTGCGCCCGCGGCATGCCCAGCGCCCTGGCCGTGATTGCGCTCGCCGAGCGCGGCACGATGTTCGACCCCGGGCCCTGCGTCTACATGGAAAAGATGGCCGGCGGTGAGGAGATCGCCGACCTGCTCGACCTCGACCGGCCGCTGGGGAAGACCCTCGAGCTGATCGCCGAGCGCAAGGGTGGCAGCGTCGGCGACGTGATCGTGGTGATGCTCGATCGTCCCCGCCACGAGGAGGCGATGCGCGAGGTCCGCGAGGCCGGTGCCCGCATCCGCCTGATCAGTGACGGCGACGTCTCCGCCGCCCTGCTGGCGGTCAGCGAACGCTCTCCGGTGGATCTGCTCTGGGGCATCGGCGGCACCCCCGAGGGAGTGCTCTCGGCGGCGGCGCTGAAGTCGATGGGAGGAGAGCTGCTCGGGCGCCTCTGGCCGCGCGACGCCGGCGAGCGCCAGGCGGCCATCGACGCCGGCTACGATCTCGACCGCATCCTCACCGCCAATGACCTCTGCTCCGGCGACGACGTCTTCTTCTCCGCCACCGGCGTCACCGATGGCGACGTCCTGCAGGGGGTCCGCTACAGCGGCTCCGGCATCACCACCGAATCGCTGGTGATGCGTTCACGCTCCGGAACCGTCCGGCGCATTCACGCCCGCCACGATCGCACCAAGCTCCGTGCGGTCATCGGCGAGCGCTACGGCTGACCAGAGCGCTACGAGCCGGCGTTCCCCGGGTCGGTCTCTTCGCCTGTCGACGCGGCCCGCGCCGCGTCTTCACCCACGAAGGGCACCAGCAGCTCGAAGGTCAGCTCGGGCACCAGGTTCGGCAGTTCCGCAGTGCGATCCATGGCGATCTCCTCATAGATCCTGGCAAAGGCGCTGGCGAAGGTGAGGCCGAGGATGTTGGGCAGGTCCGTTGCCGCCTCGGGCTCCTCCAATCCCTCATCCAGCAGCGCGGAGAATCGGTGGAAGGTGGCGAGGAAGCGTTCGCGGGCCACTGGCCCGACGGCGGCCAGCTCGATCACAGTGACGCGGGCCGCCTCCGGGTTCGAGGCAAACCAGTTCAGCCCCGTCTCTACCGCGATACGGACTCGCGGCGGCCACGGTCCGGAGCCTCGAAGGATGGGGGCCACGGTCGCTTCGAGATCGTCAACCAGCATCGTGTGGGCGGCAAGCAGGCAGTCGCGCTTGTCGGCGAACAGTTCGTAGAAGCTCTGGCGTCCGACCCCGGCCTCGGTGAGGATGTCGGCTACGGACATCGCCTCGTAGCCCTTGGAGGCGGTGACGCGGACCACCGCTGCCATCAGCCGCTCGCGCTGCGAGCGAGTGACCAGCTCCCGTGGCAGGCCGTGGCGGCCGCGTGGCAGTTGCCATTTCCGCAGATCTCCTCCCGAGCTATCGACCATTACCGCCATCGGCTGCTCCACTGGAGGGTGGTTGCTCGTTGGCCACCAGTCGCGCCTGTCGCAGGGCCTCCGCGTGGCCGGCAAAGGGCAGCACGACGATGTAGACGATTTCCGGCAGCAGCTCCGGAAGCTGCTTGACGCGGCCGCAGGAGAGCTGATCGAAGATCAGCACCTGCACCCTGTCGAGGGCGACGCGCACATCTGAGTAGGTGCGCAGGGGCTCCCCGGTCTGGGTCCAAAGCTGTTCCAGCGCCGGGATCGTCAGCTTCCTGTAGCGCTCGACGACCGCCGAGTCGACCGTCACCGACTCGGCCAGGGCAAGCTGGGCGAGGGCGGGGTTTGTCGCCAGCACGTCGAGAATCGAAGCAAGCGACTTGCGCGTCGCCTCCGCCGGCGAGTCCGCCGCCTCGTGGGCCTTCTGGGCAACGCCTTCCAGCTCTTCGATGCAGACGTCCAGAGCCGCATCGAAGCAGGTCCGCTTGTCGGCAAAATGCTTATAGAACGTCGTGCGCGAGACGCTTGCCCGGCTGACGATGTCGGCGATCGTCGTTGCCGCGAAGGTTTTCTCGGCGCAGATCTCGACCATCGCCTCGACGATGCGTCGTCGCTGCGAGAGTGCCCCGATGTCCACTGGAACCGTGGGGTCGAGCACTCCCCGCCCCCTCTCGAAACTGCTCAGTTTCTGCATTCGGGACGATTGTGGCACCTTACGGTCGAGTACTCAGCAAGCCCGCACTCGAACGGGAATGTTCATTGATGAGACGCATTTGTTCATCAATGTCTCGGTTGAGTAGGCTCGGCCTAGGCTCCACTCGCCTGTCGTGACTCTTCGCAGCCCGCGCATCCCTTGCCGGGTGATGCCTTGCCGTAGGGCAGCTCACCGGTGTCATGGAGCTCGTGGCGCAGCGAGTTGATCACCGCGCCAGCCATCAGGGCCAGGCTGAGCACGTAGAACCAGAGCAGGGCGATGAGGACGAAGCCGACGGTGGAACCGAAGTGCGAGAGGCTGGAGACGGTCGAGAGGTAGAGGGGGAAGAGCCAGTTGGCGAGGCCGGCACTGAGGGTGACGAACAGCGCCCCCGGCCAGACCGCACGCCAGGGCATGTGTCCTTTGGGCACCGCCCAGAAGATCACCGAGCAGATCAGGAAGGTGACCAGCAGGGCGGCGCTGAGCAGCAGGACGGTGTCGATCGCCTTGATGTTGGAGAGGCCGAACGGGAGGCTGTCAGTGCTGGAGAGCAGGGTGCTCTCGACCGTCGGCACGAAGATGCTGGCAGCGATGAAGAGGAGGACGACGCCGAGCATCGCGAAGGAGAAGCGCTTCTGCTCGACCCAGCCGCGGCATTCGACGTGGTAGATGCGGCAGAAGGCGGTGTCCATAGCCCCCCAGAAGGAGGCGCCGATCCAGAGCGAGCCGGCGAAGGCGGCGATCCCGATCGTCGTGGAGTTGCCCTCGATTCGGTTGAGGACGTCGGTCAGGGTCTCCTGCTCGACGTTTGGAAAGAGGCGCTGCAGATCGCTGAGGACACTGGTCTCGACGCCCTCGATTTTCAGTACCTGGCCAAAGATGAAGAGGACGAGCAGGGCAAAGGGGAAGACCGCCAGCATCAGGTTGTAGGCGACCATCGCGGAGAGGCCGGTGACGTTCTCGCGGTAGGCGCGGTTCCAGAAAGCGTGCAACCAGGGGCGGGGGTGGCGGAGGGAGTCGGGCATTGACTTCACAAACTGAAGCGACTACTATGCGAACAGGCGTTTGATGTCACGGACACGACGCCAGCCCCACGGGCTAAACGCAGTGCAGACTTACTTCGCGGACCAAGCCATCGGTCCGCTTTTTCATCCGCCGGCGCGACTTTTGCCTCGCGACGGCATTTCATGGTCAGGACTAAACCACTAAGCGCAAGGGAACGAGTGGAGACAGCATGCTGGTAGCAGAGCTTCAGGAGCTTGAGGAGGTAAAAGGCCTTATCAATCGTGGGCAGCAGCTCGGTGTGCTGACCTTCGGTGATGTGGCTTCAGCGGTGTCGGAGGTGGATCTCGACGAGTCTGATGTCGAGGACCTCTACGGGCACCTCGAGAAGTCCGGGATCGAGCTTGTCGAGGACATGGACCCGGCCCAGAAAGCTGCGGCCGACGCGATGCCCGCCGACACCGGCAAAAAAGGTCGCCGTCGCCAGAAACAGGCGCTCGACCTGAAACCGGACATGACCACCGATTCCTTGCAGCTGTTCCTCAAGGACATCGGCAAGGTGCGGCTTTTGACCGCGGCCGAGGAGGTCGAACTCGCCAAGCGGATCGAGCGCGGCGACCTCGACGCGAAGCAGAAAATGGTCGAGTCCAACCTGCGCCTGGTCGTCTCGATCGCGAAAAACTACAGAAACCAGGGTCTTCCCTTCCTCGATTTGATCCAGGAGGGCACCCTCGGCCTGGTCCGCGCGGCGGAGAAGTTCGACTACCGCAAGGGCTTCAAGTTCTCGACCTACGCGACCTGGTGGATCCGCCAGGCGATCGCCCGTGCGCTCGCCGACAAGGCGAGGACGATCCGCATCCCGGTCCACGTCGTCGAGAAGCTGAACAAGATCGGCCGCGCCGAGCGCAAGCTGGTCACCGAGCTGGGCCGCGAGCCGACCCCGGAGGAGATCGCCGAGGTAACCGGTATCGATCCCGAGGAGGTTGACTCGATCAAGCGCTCCGCCCAGGCTCCGGTCTCGCTGGAGAAGCCGGTCGGCGACGAGGAGGAGTCCGAGTTCGGCCAGTTCATCGCCGACGAGAAGGCCGAGTCCCCGTTTGATCGGGCGGCCGACCTGCTCACCAAAGAGGCGCTGAAGGAGGCCCTGGAGAACCTCTCCTACCGCGAGCGCCGCGTGCTCGAGCTGCGTTACGGGCTCGGCGGTGAGCACCCGCGCACGCTCGACGAGGTGGGGCGGACCTTCAACGTCACCCGCGAGCGGATCCGCCAGATCGAGAATCAGAGTCTCAAAAAGCTCCAGTCTCTGGGCGAGGCCCAAAAACTGCGCGAGGTCGCGTAGTTCGCAATTCCGCCGTCAGGCGGTAGATCAAATTTAAGTCCGTTGGGCATCCCGGCCGATAAAGGTCGGGATGTTCGACATGGACTCAGCACTCCGCACGCTCGTCGAGCGTGAAGGTTCCGACCTCCACATCAAGGTCGCCTCACCGCCGGTGATCCGGCTGCACGGCGATCTGATGCCGATCGAGGGCTATGAGCCCCTGAAGCCGGAGGACACGGAGAAGGCCTTCCAGGACATCGCTCAGCAGCGCTCGTTGACCGAGTTCGAGGAGGACGGCGAGGCCGATTTCTCCTACTCGGTCCCGAACATCGCCCGCTTCCGCGTCAACGTCTTCAAGCAGCGCGGCTCGATTTCGATCGTCTGCCGCGCGATCCCCTACGGCATCAAGTCGATCGAGGAGCTCGGCCTGCCTGAGGTGGTCCGCACCCTGGCCGAGGAGCCACGCGGGATCATCCTCGTCACTGGAACCACCGGCTCGGGCAAGAGCACGACGCTGGCGGCGATGATCGACCACATCAACAAGACGCGCTCGCGTCACATCGTCACGCTCGAGGACCCCATCGAGTACCTGCATCGCGACAACCTTTCGCTGATCAACCAGCGTGAAGTTGGCGCCGACACGAAGAGCTTCGGACGGGCTATGCGGCGAGTTCTGCGCCAGGACCCCGACGTGATCCTGGTCGGCGAGATGCGCGACGAGGAGACCGTCCGCACGGCTCTCTCCGCCGCCGAGACCGGGCACCTCGTCCTCTCTACCGTCCACACCCTGGATGCCACCGAGACGATCAACCGCATCGTCGACTTCTTCCCCCCCCACCTGCAGCAGCAGGGGCGGGTAATGCTGGCCTCGACCCTGAAAGGGGCGATTGCGCAGCGGCTCGTCCCCGACGTCACCGGTGAGGGTCGAGTTGCGGCGGCCGAGGTCCTAGTCGTCACCGGCCGGGTCCAGGACCTGATCCTCAACCCCGAAGAGACGGGCAGGATCAGCGAGGTCATCGCCGAGGGCGAGTACTACGGGATGCGCACCTTCGACCAGTCGCTGCTCGGCTACGTGATGGACGGCCGGGTCTCCGAGCGGGTGGCGTTGGACGCTGCCTCGAGCCCGCACGACTTCAAGCTGATGCTGGCCGCCCGTGGCCAGCGCGCCAGCGGCATCGAGCAACTGGGCGCGACGCCGGCGGCAGCGCCGACCCAGGGGGTGCCGTCATGAGGGAGAAGCTGAACGGCAACCCGATGGCGCAGGCCGGGGTCGTCCTGGTGCTGCTGATCGCAGTCGGCTTCTTCCTGTTGAAAGGAATGGGCGGCGGCGAAGAAGGCGAAGAAGCGGCGCCGACCGAAGCCACGGTCGCGGTCGAAGGGACCGGTGTGACCGGTACCGCCACCGGCGCTACGCCTGGTGAAGCCGTGGAAGGAGCCATCGAAGCTGCCGGCGAACAGGTTTCCAGCTCCGCCGCGACCGCGGTGGCGAGCTCTGTGCCGGCGCCGCCGCTGCCGAGGGATGTCACCTCGGCCTACGAGTCCGGCAAGACCGTGGTCCTGCTTGTCGTCCGCGACGGCGGTATCGACGACGAGCTGGCCAAGGACGCCGTGGAAGGAGTGCGGTCGGTGCCGGACACCGCCGTCTTCGTCATCCCGGTCCACGAAATCGCTCGCTATGCCGCGATCACCCTCGGGGTCGAAGTCGACCGTGTCCCGGCCCTGGTCGTGCTGCGGCCGAAGAACCTTTCCGAAGCTGGCCCGGAAGCCTCGATCAGCTATGGCTTGCAGACCTCCCAGAGCGTCGAGCAGGCGGTTCGCGACGCTCGCTACAACGGACCCACGGCCAGCTACCACCCGGAATGAGGACGGCGTGAGCCCCGAGCACATTCATCTGCGCCCGGTCCCGAACGCCAGCGCCGCTGCCGAGGCATTGGCACCGCCGCTCGAGAGCGGTCACCCTGGTCTGACCCCGCCGCTTCATCGTGGCCACTCGCATGGTTTCACCACCGACGTGTTGGTCGAACTCGGCTACGCCAGCCGCGAGAAGGTCCAGGCGGCGATCGAGGCATCCCGTACCGCCGGTCGCTCGCCCGAGTCTTTGCTGCTCGAAGAAGGTGCGATCACCAGCGACCAGCTTGCCCGGGCGATCGCCGAGCGCTACGGCCTCGACCATGTCGACCTCTCCGTTTATCAAGTCGACGTTGGCGCCGCGGCGCTGTTCCCGGTGACGATGGCCCGCCGCTACAAGGCCGTCCCGGTCGGCTACCTCGACAACCACACTTTGCTGATCGCCTCCGCCGACCCTGCCAACGTGCTGGCGGCCGACGACATCCAGATCGCCACCGGGCTCGACTGTCGGATAGCGGTCGCCGCAGTCGACGACGTCGAGAGCTTGCTCTCGAGGCTCAGCACGCTGCAGAACGCCGCTGCCGACGCGATCATCGAGGAGGACTTGGAAGCGGCTGAAGAAGAAGGAGAGGCGAGCGGCCTCGCCGCGGTCAGCGAGATGCAGGCCAGCGCCGAGGACGCGCCGGTAATCAAGCTCGTCTACAGCATCCTCGCCCAAGCGGTGACCGAGGGCGCCTCCGACGTCCACCTCGAGCCCGAACAGGATGAGCTGCGAGTCCGCTTCCGCATCGACGGCGTCCTCAAGGAGGCCGCCCATGTTCCGCGGCGGATGATCGGCGCGATGATCTCGCGGCTGAAGATCATGGCCGAGCTCGATATTGCTGAGAAGCGGGTGCCCCAGGATGGGCGCATCAGCGTCGCGATCGAGGACCGCCGCGTCGACCTGCGCGTCACCACCCTGCCGACCCAGCGCGGCGAGGGGGCGACGATCCGCATCCTCGACGAAAGCAACGCCCACCGCACCCTCGACGACCTCGGCATGGACGGCTCCGCCCGAGGCGGCTTCGAGGCCGCCTTCAACCGCGCCTACGGTGCCGTCCTGGTCACCGGCCCGACCGGCTCCGGCAAGTCGACGACCCTTTACGCCGCCTTGCAGGAGTTGAACCAGGTCGAGAAGAAGATCATCACGATCGAGGATCCGGTCGAGTACAGGATCGATGGCATCAATCAGATCAACGTCAACCGCAAGGCGGGCCTGGACTTCGCGACCGGGCTGCGCTCGATTCTGCGCGCCGACCCCGACATCGTCATGGTCGGTGAGATCCGCGACGCGGAGACGGCCAGGATCGCGATCGAGGCGGCGCTGACCGGCCACATGATGCTCAGCACCCTCCACACCAATGACGCCCCCGGTGCGATCGCCCGCCTCAACGAGATGGGCATAGAGACTTTCCTTACCGCTTCGGCGCTCGATTGCGTCGTCGCCCAGCGCCTCGCCCGCAAGCTCTGCCCCCACTGCAAGCGCCGGACCGTAATCCCGACGGTGGCGCTGGCCGAAGCCGGAGTCGCCGCCGGTGCCGAGGTCGAGGCCTACGAGCCGGTCGGCTGCTCCCGCTGCGGCAATAGCGGCTACCGCGGCCGGGTCGGCGTCTACTCGGTGATGCAGCTAAGCGAAAAGCTGAAGGAGATGGTCGTCTCCTGTGCGGCCGAGCCCGATCTCGCCGCGGTCGCTCGCGAAGAGGGCATGCTGACTCTGCGCGAGGACGGCGTGGTCAAGGTCCGCGCCGGGATGACCAGCCTGGCGGAGGTACTCCGTGTCACTGCCTGAGGCCGTGCCGCAGCGCGAGTTCGACTTCTCGGAGGTGCTCCGCGAGATGGTCGGCGCCCACGCTTCCGACGTCCACATCACCGCGGGCTTCCCGCCGGCGATCCGCGACCGCGGCCGGATCAAACCGATGGAGGGCTTCGGCAAGCTGACGAACCAGCAAACCCGTGAGGTCGTCTACAGCATTCTCAACGACGATCAGCGCAAGCGCTTCGAGAACGAGCAGCAGCTCGACTTCGCCTACGCGATCCCCGGCGTCGCCCGTTTCCGCGTCAACTGCTACTTCCAGCGCGGCTCGGTTAGCGCCGCCTTCCGTCTGATCCCTCAGGACATCCCCAGCCTCGACTCGTTGGCGGTGCCGCCGGTGTTGCGCGAACTGACCAAGAAACCGCGTGGCTTCGTCCTCGTCACCGGTCCCACCGGCTCGGGAAAGTCGACGACCCTGGCGGGGATGGTCGACCTGATCAACAGCGAGCGTGACGACCACATCCTCACGATCGAGGACCCGATCGAGTTCCTGCACCGCCACAAACGCTCGATCGTCAACCAGCGCGAGGTCGGCTCCGACGCCCCCGACTTCGCCCTTGGCCTGCGGGCGGCTTTGCGCCAGGACCCCGACGTGATTCTGGTCGGCGAGATGCGCGACCTGGAGACGGTCTCGACCGCCCTCACCGCCGCCGAGACCGGCCACCTGGTCTTTGCCACTCTGCACACTCAGTCGACGGCCCAGACCGTCGACCGGATCATCGACGTCTTCCCACCCAGCCAGCAGGCGCAGGTGCGGACCCAGCTCTCGATCGCCCTCGAGGGGATCGTCACTCAGCAGCTGCTGCCGACTGCCGATGGGATGAGCCGTGTCGTCGCCTGCGAGGTGCTGATTCCCACTCCGGCGATCCGCAACCTGATTCGCGAGGGCAAAACGCACCAGATCTACGCGGCGCTGCAGACCTCGGGCGCGGTCGGTATGCAGACCATGGACGCCGATCTGGCGCGGCTGGTCCGCAATGGCAAGATCACCCGCTCGCTGGCCGAAGAACGCGCCTCCGTCCCCGAGGAGTTGAAGCGATTGTTGGGCGAGGGAGAGGCGCGGCCGGCGGCCCTGGCGGGACAGCCGGGCGCCGTCCCGAACTACACCAGCGGCGGCTAAGGACGATGGCCGCCGCGACCACCTTTGCCTTCCGCGCCCTCGACTTCTCGGGCACACCTTCGAGCGGCGAGCTCGAGGCCGAATCCAAGGGCCAGGTCTCCGAGCAGCTGCGCCAGCGCGGCCTGATCGTCCTCGACGTCACCGAGAAGAGCGCGCCCTTCAACATCGAGGATGCCTTTCGGCGCTTCCAGAGCGTCGACATGCGCGCCCTGGCGGTCTTCTCGCGCCAGTTCGCGACCCTGGTCGCCTCCGGGATGCCGATGCTGCGGACCCTGCACACGCTGGAGGAGCAGACCCAGGACGAGGCAATCCGTACCGCGGTGGCCGCGGTCCGCGCCGACGTCGAGGCCGGTTCTTCGTTGGAGCAGGCAATGGAGCGCCACCCCAAGGTCTTCGATCGTCTGTTCCGGGCGATGGTCCGCTCCGGCGAGCAGTCGGGCCGCCTCGAGGACGCCCTCGACCGGATCGCCTTCCAGGTCGAGAAAGCCGACACCTTGCGGCGCCAGGTGAAATCGGCGCTGATGTACCCGGCGCTGACCTTCGGGGTCGCGATTGTCGTCCTGGTCGCGATCGTCGCCTTCGTGATCCCCGTCTTCGTCGGCATCTTCAAAGAACTCGGAGAAGAACACCCCGACGAAAGCTCGTCGCTTCCGATCCCGACCGAAATCTGCATTCAGGCCTCGAACGCGATCACCAATTACTGGTTTCTGATCATCCCCGGCATTGCCCTCGCGGTCTTCGCCTTCGTCAAGGCGAAGAAAACCGAACGCGGGCACGAAATCTGGGACAAGCTCAAACTGCGGATCCCGTTCAAAATCGGCGATGTGATCCAGAAGGTGGCCCTGGCCCGCTGGTCGCGCACCTTCTCCGGCTCGGTCTCGGCCGGCGTGCCGATGCTGCAGGCGATCAAACTGACCGGCGAGACGGCCGGCAACGTCGTCATCGAACAGGCGATGGAGGATGTCTACGAGTCGGTCAAACAGGGCGGCTCCCTGGCCGGCCCGATCGAGGCCAACGCGATCTTCCCGCCGATGGTCGGCCACATGATCTCGGTCGGCGAGGAGACCGGCCAGCTCGAGCACATGCTGAGTAAGGTCGCCGACTTCTACGAGGCCGAGGTCGACGCCAAGGTCAAGGCCCTGACCGCCCTGATCGAGCCCTTGATGATCGTCTTCGTCGGCGGCATGGTCGGCTTCATCGTGGTCTCGATGTACCTGCCGATGTTCGAGCTGTACGAAAAGATCAAATAAGCCGTAAAGGCGTCAGCCGATGTCCTGAGAAGAGGGCTGGACATTCGGTCTAGAGGTGCCCTTTCTACAGACCCTCCGATCCTCATTATTGGGGATCCCATGACAGCGAGTTTTTGGCTCTACACCACGATTTCTGGGGCTTTTGGAAAAAGTTTCCTACGGAGCTAAAGCAAGTGGTGGTCCTGTCGATAAGCGGGGTGTAGTCAATGATCTGCCAGCAGCCCCAAGGTGCCGAAAGGCTTGTTCGGGCTCTGGCGCAAACGATAGGTCCAATAGGAGGTACCTATGTTGCTCCAGAATCTCCGGGCACGAATCGGCGCCCGGCTCAGCGGTGACAGAGAGGCCGGCTTCACGCTCATCGAGCTCCTCGTGGTGATGCTTATTCTCGGAATCCTGGCTGCGATCGCGTTGCCCGCCTTCTTCAACCAGAAGAACAAGGCAACCGACTCCAAGGCCAAGGAGAACGCTCACTCCGCTCAGGTGGCGATGGAGACCTGTGCTACCGAAAACACGAGCGGTTCTTATTCGGGATGTACGGCTGAAGCTCTGGGCAAAATCGAGCCCACCCTTCCTACCACCACTGCGAAAGCGGGCACTGAAAGCATGGCTGTCAGCGTTTCGGAAGGTACGAA
The DNA here is from genome assembly GCA_036009365.1 of Solirubrobacterales bacterium. GTDB lineage: Bacteria > Actinomycetota > Thermoleophilia > Solirubrobacterales > 70-9 > VAYN01. The sequence goes on along the minus strand of DASYLY010000045.1, from coordinate 31,970 downwards.
ATACACGCTGACCATCACCTCAAGCATCGGCAACACTTTCACGGTCAAACGGGAAGGCTCGAAAATCGAATTCCCCTGTGAAACGAAATCCTCCAGCGGCGGCGGTTGCCCGTCTGGCGGAACCTGGACCAGCTAGCGCGACTTACTCCTGACAAGCTCCAGGACCGAGTATCGCCGAGGGGCGGGCATTGTGCCCGCCCCTCGTGCGTTCGTCCAGAGTCGCCGGGGTTGCTCACATCGATGCGCTGGGGGTCGAGTCTTTAGTGGATGAGCTCCTGCATGGTTCGACCCCCCTTCTCTTTGCTGGTGCCTATGTTCCTGTTGGCGCTTGCGATCTGCGCGTCACCGGCTCAAGCTGCGATTCCCACTCCTGTCTTGCTCGGGACGGCTCCGGACTCGCCCGGCGTTTCGACCGAACCGCTGCTTCACGGCCGCCTCGGCGGCGAAGGCACCTCGCTCTTGGGTACGCAGGCGGAGGGGCTCGGTCCGGTCCGTGCGGCGGTGGACCCGAACGCGACGGTGAGCATCTACACCGATGCGGCTTGCCTCGGTCCGGTCGAGACGACCGGGATCGTCGCCGAACTGGAAGGGGCGGGTATTCAACTTGACGTCGACCCCGGCTCGACGATGACCTTCTACGCGACGGCGACCGAAGGCAGCGAAACCTCAAATTGCTCGCAGGGCCTGGTCTACCGCAACGTCTCGGCACCCCCACCGGTGCCGCTGCTCAGTTCCGTTACGCCGGTCTCGCCGGCGGACGACAACTTCCCGCGCTTGCACGGCGTCGCCGATCCAGAATCCACCGTCGCCATCTACACCGACTCCGCCTGCGAAGGGCCGCCCGTATCCACCGGCAGCGGCGAAGCCCTCGGTGGCGCCGGGATCGCGGTCTTGGTTCCGGACAACTCCACCACGACCTTCTACGCGAGGGCTTCCTGGGCCGTGTTCGTCTCGGCCTGCTCGGAAAGCTCGCTCACCTACCAGGAGGTGACGGTGGCCCCGGAGCAACCTCCGGCCGACCCCGGACCAGGCGGCGACGGAGGGGGAGGCCCCGAGCCGTCACCCCAATCCCTCCCGATTCCCGGCAAGCCCGCTGCTCCGAAACTCCGCACCGTCCCCGGTGGCCGTGCTCACGACCTGACCCCGCTGGTCGCGGGTAGCGCCGCCGGCGCCACCCGGGTGGAGGTCTTCACCAGTGATGACTGTCGGCGTGGACAAGTCGCTACCGGTACCCCTGCCCAGCTCGCTGCCGGTTTTGCGGTCGAGGTCGACCCCAACTCCACCACCAACTTCTACGGAGTTGCGATCGCGGCCGATGGCGATCGCTCGCCCTGCTCGGACTCCGTCACTTTCAGCGAGGACTCGATGCCGCCTCTGACCCGCATCACCTTCGGGCCCGGGGTGAAGACGCGCAAGCGCATCGCGGTCTTCCGCTTCGCCGACATCACCGGCGACCCGCCCGGCACGTCCTTCCTCTGCAAGTTCGACCGCCGTCCTTGGCGAGCCTGTCAGAGCCCCTGGCGCCTGTCCAAGGTCAAGGTCAAGGCGCACGTGGTCCGGATCCGGGCGACCGACCTCGTCGGCAACGAGGAGCCGGTGGGCGCCAAGCGTCGTTTCAAAGTGATCGCCCGGTAGGCCCGGTAGAACTCCGGCCCTGATGGTCGGTGCAGCTCTGATTGCTTTTGTCTTCGGCCTGGCGGCCGGCAGCTTCGCGACCGCGGTCGCCCACCGCGTACCGCGGGGGATGTCGATTGCCGGGCCGCGCTCGCAGTGCCCCGCTTGCGGCGTCGAGATCGCCGCCTACGACAACGTCCCGCTCTTCTCCTGGCTCTTGCTGCGCGGCCGGGCCCGTTGCTGTGGCTCCCCGATCTCGCCGCGCTACCCGCTAACCGAGCTGGCGGTCGGCATCTCTTTCGCCGGTGCGGTGTTGGTCGAGTGGGGAGATCCAGCCGTGATCGCGATCGACTGTGTCTTCGCGACGATGCTCGCAGCGGTCACGCTGACCGACCTCGAGCGCCGGACCATCCCGAACAAGATTCTCCTCGCCGCCGCTGTCCTCTGCCTGGCGATTGCGGTGCCGGCAGATCCGGGCAGTTTGCCGGAACGGGTGATTGCGGCAGTGGCGGCTGGCGGCCTGCTTTTCGCCGTTGCCCTGGCTTACCCGCAGGGGATGGGCCTGGGTGACGTCAAGCTGACCGCGACGATGGGCCTCTTCCTCGGCCGAGCCGTGGCGCCGGCGCTCCTCGTCGCGCTGTTCGCCGGCAGCGCTGTCGGCCTCGTCCTGATTGCCCGCCACGGTAAGCAGGCGCGCAAGGTGGCGATCCCCTTTGGCCCCTTCCTCGCCTTCGGCGGCATCGTCGGCATGCTCGCCGGCGATGCCTTGATCGACCTCTACTTGGGCTGACCCTTGCCGCTGTGCTTGGGCTGGCCGAGCGGGGCGCGGTTGAGGTGGTCGGTCGTCTCGACCTGGATCTTCTGCAGTTCGACTCGGTAGGTCTTGGCGTTGGGGCCGAAGACGACGGTCTCCGGCAGCCTCGGCTCCAGGGCCAGCAGTTGGCAGGTTTGGGAGCCGACCACGCAGGCGGAGTCACCGAAGATCGCCGTGACGTCGGAAGAGACCAGCATCAGGGCCTTCTTGCCGTCCTTGCTCGGACCCATGTAGGTAAGTGCTGGGACGTCGCGACTGGGGAGCATCGTCAGCGGGGGTAGGTCGCGACGGACGTAGGGCTCGGCCTTGCTCGGCTTCCCATCGACCGAGACCGGGACGACGCGGACGTCGAGCGCGAAGGTGAAGTAGACAATCTCTGGCTCGCTGGTTTCCGGCGCCGGGCTGGTGCCGCCGCTTTCGCCGCCTTCGACCGTGGCCGAGCCTCCTTCTTCGACGCTGACCGAAGCTTCGCCGCTCGGTTCGCTGCCTTCGCCCCCTCCGCCGCCTTCCGAGTCTGCCGATTCGCCACCGGGCACGGGGGCGAAGGGATCCTGGGCGCTCAAGTGCTTCAGTCGCCGCTTGTAGTCGCGCAAGTCGGGAGTTGCCTTGGTGACCACCAGGGAGCTGGTCTTGGGGACGGAGCTGGCAGAAGCGGTCCCAGGCACCGCTGCTTCCTCGGAGCCGGAGGAGCCGCCCAGCAATAGCGGGATTGCGACGATCCCGACCAGCAGAGCGGCGACGACCGGCAGTAGATGACGGTCGTCGAGGTCGTGGTAGAGGTCGACCAGGAACTGCGGCATCCGCAGCTCCGGCAGTTTGATCTCGGGGCCTTTTTTCAGCGGGTTCATTGGGCGGGGCTGGTGGAGAAGGAGGACGGGGTCCCGGTCGGCGCGGCTTCGGCTTCGGCGGGAGCGGCTTCGGTCGCTCCCGCGGTCACGCTTTCGCCCGGCGGAACGAGGTAGGTCGTAACGGAGAAGTTCGCGTCGAGCTGGGGGAACCCTGCGGCGGTTGCTTCGTTCAGGGCGAAACCGTCGAGCGTGACCAGGCGTCCGTCCACCGCTAGTCCGGCCGTGTCGGGCTGGACAAGCGAGTCGATGCCGCCGATGAAGTCGGCGACATCGAAGAAGCTGCCGCTGAAAGTGAGGTTGTAGGGCATCACGGCGAGGCCGGCCGAGCCGACCGTGGCGCCGAGCGGAAGCAGCGCTGCCGCTGCCTCGGTCGGCGGCGTGGTCGCCGTCACCGGTGCGTTCGGTCCCGCTTCCGGCGCCGTGGCCGTGGTGGCTGCGGAGCCACCCGCGCCGGCAAGCTGGATGCTCTCGAACTCGACTTCGGAGTCCTCCGCCACCCTGTTCAGCTGGATCAAGAGCGAGGACGTTTCGTCGCCACCCGGAATGGCCTTGCCCAGAACCACCAGCTTGCGATAGTCGGCGGGGAAGAAGCGGCGGGCGGCGGTCGCTTCGGCCTTCTGGGCCTCGGCCAGGATGAGAGAGGAACGCAACTGGTCGACTTCGGCGCCGAGTTCGTTCGCCTTTTCGCGCTTTGGGCTGAGGATGAGGATCCAGAAGCCTCCCGCGAGCAGGGCGACCACCAGCATCGCGACGATCAGGCGATTCGAGGACTTCACGTCAGCCACCTTCGCTTTCGGGGCTCGCTTCGCCTTCCGGGGCGGCTGCTTCCGGCGCCGCGCTGACTTCAGCGCTGGCGCTTTCCCCGGTAGCAGGGATCGGCGCCGCGTCGAAGGCGACGACGATCTGGAACTTCGCTTCGAGGGTATCCTGCTCGCAGCCGCCGCTGGCAGCGACCGCGCCGCTGCCTTCTGCGCCTTCGACGGGAAGTTCGGAGGACTGCATGCCGACCCGGGTGACGCCCTCGATCTCTTTGAGGACAGAGACGAAACGGGCAACTGCTTCCTGGCCGGCGGCGCAGCCTTCCATCTCCAGGGCGGGCCCGGCTATGGACTCACGCAACGAAATGCTGGCGGCGCCGTCTACCGATACACCCGGCTTCACGGTGCCGGTCAGGCTGGTCAGCCGTACGTCGTCGGGGAGGACGAGGGAGAGCTGGCGCATCGGGCTCTCCCAGTCGAAGCGGCTGTTGGCGAGGTTGGTCGCGGTTTCGATCCGCTGGGTGGCGGCCTGATGGAACTGGATGTAGGCGGAGAGTTCGGCGGTTTCGGCTTCGGTTTCGGCGGTTTCGGTCTGCAGTCTGGTGACCTCCGCTTCGCGGTCGGAGATCTGGTTGTCGGTGACGACGAGGACGGTGACCGCGGCCACCGCTGCTAGCAGGGCGCCGACGACGATGTAGGCGAGGGGCCCCTTGCGCAAGGGCCTGCCGACGCCGCTGCGCCGTTCCTCTGCTGGGATGAGATTGACTGGGCGCACGGTTATGACTCCAGCGCCAGGCCGTAGGAGAGGGTCAAGCGGGCTGCAGAGGCGGGATCGAAGTTCGCCAGGGCACGGGGGGAGCGCGCTTCGATCGGCAAGCCGAGGATCGGCTCCATCCGCTCGAGCAGGCCCGGGATCGCGGCGGCCGGCCCGCTCAGCACCACCCGCTCGACCGGGACTGCGCCTTCCTGGGCGCCGTAGAAGTCCAGCGAGAGACGCAGCTCGTCGAGCAGGCTCGACTCCCCGGATTCCAACGCCGTTCTCGCCTGGGCGACCACGGCTGGGTCGCCTTCGACCTGCTCCACCGGCTGTGAGAGGCCGACGTGGTTCAGCCAGAGCCGGGCGTGGTCCTGGGAGAGGCCGGCGCTGCCGGCGAGGGAGGTGGCGATGTCCTCGAGACCGGCGGGGGAGACCCGGGTGAAGAGACAGGAGCGCCCTTTGGCGACGGCGAGGTTGGTGACGTCGCCGACGTTGCAGTAGAGGACGGTGGCTGGGGGGGGCTCGGTCTCGCCGGCGGCTGGGGCCCCGGCGTCACCGAGGGCGCGAATCAGGCCGAAGGCGGAGAGGTCGACCCCCACCGGTTCCAGGCCGGCGTCGCGCAGCGGCTTCAGTGAGGCGACGATCATGTCGCGGCGGGCGGCGACCACCACTACATCGATTTGCGGCGGCGCACCCTCTTCGCCGCTGATGCCGCCGACGACCCGGAAGTCCAGTACGGCTTGGTCGATCGGCATCGGGATCCGCTCCTCGGCTTCGAAGCGCACCGCCGCCTCCAGCTCTTTGGGGTCCTCGATCGCCGGCAGTCGCAAGGTCCGCACGACGACGCGCTGGTTGGCGATCCCAAGCCGGACCCGTGAGGAGAGTTTGTTCTCGGCGAAGACGGCCTTCAGCGCCGCGGAGAGGGCATCGGAGTCGACCACCTCGCCGTCGTGGAAGGCCCCCGGTGGGAGCGGCGCGATCGCGGTGGCGGTCAGCTCCGCCCTGCCGTTGACCCGGACCTCGGCGGCGGCGATGCTGCCGGCCTCGATCTCGAGCCCGACCAGCGATTTCTCCTTCTTCTTGTTCAGTTGCAGCATCTCGATTTCTTCTGTTCGCACGGCACGAAAGGTTGCGCGCTTCCTGTCTTAATCGACAGAAAGCCGGCGGAACCTTTGCCCCGGGCGGTTAATTGCCCGAGCGCCGCGCAGAATCGGAAGAGAGATTCGCCGTCAACCGATCGTCTCCCTGCCGATGATCCAAGATTTCGCGACCGGGTCGAGGAAGCTCGGCGGCTCCACGTAACGCAGGCGGTCGTCGTATTCATAGTTCTTCGAGTAGCCGCGGGTCGTCGTCGAGCCGTTGAAGAGGCCGACCGGTCCGCGGAACTTCTGGGCGATCGCGCCAGTGATGTTGAGGCTCCCCAGAGGGTTGCCGCAGTTGTAGTGATCGACGATGAAGGAGTGGTTGATCGCCAGGATCGCCGCTTGGACCTTGAGGTCGACGAGCCGGACCTCGGTTTCGTTGCTGCAGGGGTGGTAGATGCGGACGAAGTTGTTGGCGATCAGCCCTAGCAAGGCGTTTTCGTTGCTGCTGGGATGGTCCAACTCGCCGTTGATGATGATGTCCCTGGCAGCGCCGATCGTCAGCTGGCCGGTGTATTCGCCCTTGACGTAGACGTTGCCGCAGCCGATGTTTTCGGTCGATGGTTTGTAGGTGATTTTGAACGGGTCGTACTTCTGCGTGCAGCCCGTTCCGTTGGCTACGTAGATGACGCCGTTGGCGGGGACGGAGCTGGAGGCGAGGGGCGAGCATCCCGGGCTGGGCGAGATCACCTCCTTGCAGGCTTCGATCGTGGTCCCTTTGATCGTCAGTTGCACCGTGCCGGTGTATTTGAGGCCGGCGGTGTTGGCCAGTTCGGTGTTGGTCGACGGAGGGTCGAGCGGTATTTGTTCGGGTTTGCGGGAGCCGACGAAGGTGGGGTTGGCCGCGGAGCAATCGTCTGAGTCGAGGGCGCCGTTACCGAGTGCCGAGCTGGCGCCCCAGTACCAGCCGGGAGCGATCCCGCCCAACTCGATCAGGTCGGCTGAGGTCCGGCCGAAGGTCGGGTTGCCGCAGATGAAGATCGAGTCGTTGGTGTGCAGCGGTCCTCTGATTTTCTCGTTGGCGATGAAGGAGATGACGTTGCAGTACTGCCCGCCTGAGTTCGGGATCGAGGATTTGTAGCGCCCCTGCCCCATCGTTTTTTCGCACTGAGTGTAGGCGTCGTCTTCCCAGGTAGTACCGCCGGCGTAGGTGACCGGGTCGGAGGTCTCGTACTGGGTGAAGTAGACGTAATCGAGGAAGCTGGGGCGTTTGAAGGAGGCGACGATCGAGGCTTTCGATTTGCCGGCAAAGCCGGTCGAGCGGATGCGGAAGGAGCCGCTCCCGCCGCTCAGCTCCAGCATGCTGGCGGCAGGGTTCGAGGTGCTGCACTGGGTGTAGGTCGTCTGGCTTGCTGCCGGCAGCAGTTCGATCGCGTAGGTGGCGCCGGTGTTGCCGGGCACGGGCCGTGTCTTCGCAGTCGAGCCCTGCAAATTGACCGCGTTGGGGGTCGGTACGTTGGTGCAGGATTCCCAGTACTTGTTGTTGGCGGTGAGGTGGAAAGCATAGTCTTCGACCCCGGCCTTGGCGGCCTCGTATGCCTGTTTGCGCTTGAGGTCGTAGCGGGTCAGGTTGGTGTCGCTGCGGACCGCGGTAACGGCGACCGCCGCCAGCGTCATCACCAGTGACATCGCCAGCACCGTGGTGATCATCGTGAAGCCGCTCTCGCTGCCTCGTGGATATTTCATGGTTATTGGCACGGCAGGTTTTCGGCGCTGGTTTCGAAGCTGGGCGGGGTCAGGCGGAAGATCGCCGAGTCCTGGATCAGCGTCGCCGAGTTGGCATCGCTTGAGAGGGTTTTGGCGGAGGCGGCTTTGAAGGCGACATCGACCTGGACGGTCTTCGCCGCGTTTGCTTCGCTCAGCGGCTGGGCCGCGAACGGGCTTGCCGCGACCTGGCCTTCGCCGAAGCCGAAGTAGCGGAAGATCGGGATGCTGGCGGAGATGGCACTGATTCCCGTGGCCAGCGTCCTGGTCGAAGAGGGAGTGGTCGAAAAGGTCCATTCCGGGGCGCTGCCGCCGGTCGCGGCGTAGTCGGACTGAGTCAGCGTCGTGCCACTGAGGACGATTGCGCTCTTTACCGGCGTCGGCGAGACCGCGGCGCCGGTCTGGTGCAGGAAGACGAGCGAGGCGCCGGAGCTGACCGGGTTGCCCCCGGTGGGCGACTTGATCGGGGCGATCCTCGAGGCGATGCAGGCGGAGTGCAGTTGGTCGATGACTTTCGACATCGTCAGGCGGGCATTCTGGTTGGCTTCGATGTGGTTGGCGACCCGGGCGCTGCCGCGCATGGTGACGATTAGCGAGAGGCTGATCCCGAGCATGACTATGACTCCAGCGGAAGCCGCCACCAGCAGCTCCACCAGGGTCATCCCGCGCTCGTCACGGAGAAGATCGAAGCGCTTCATGGGCAGTTCCTGTTTTCTTCTGAAACCGCGCCGGAGCCCGAGCCCAGATAGAAATTGAGCGTCGGGCCGGTGCTGAGGCTTTTCGCGTCCTGATCGTTAATCCTCAGGCGCCGCGAACCGGTCCCGTTCGTGGGGCTGCCGAGTACTGAGTCGACACACACGTCGTATCTTCCCCAGGGCAACCCAGGGTCGTCCAGCTGCCCAGATGGGTTGGTTTTCACCACAGTTACGTCGCCGCAGTTGTTGTTGCCGGTGAACCAAACCTCTGCACTGGGAAAGGCCAGCCCTTTGCTCGAACTGTTGGGCCCTTTCCAGGCATTCACGTACATAGCCGGGACTTGAAAGCTGGCCGGGACGGCAGCGCTCTGGTTGTTCGGAACGGAGACACTCGCGATCGCTTTGCTGTCGGTCGGCTTGTTGCCAGTGCAGAAGCCGTCATAGACGCTGTATTGCGAAGTTGCGCCGAAGGGGTAGAGACCTTTGATCACTGGTGGGCTACCCGTGGCGGTGAACGGTCCTTTTTCCGATGCCCCTTTCCAGATGCTGTTGATCAACATGGCCGATTGCATCGAGGAGGAGATCAAGCTGCCGTTCGTGTAGGCCTTCACCGTCGGTTTGGGTTCGATTTTTCCTTCGATGTCGAAGTGGAGGATCTTGGTCACAGTGCCGTCACGAACCACCCCTACGCTGGGAATCGCTTTCGGGGCTTCGCCCTGTTCGTCGACGTAACCGGCCGCCAGCGAGGGGGTCAGCGTGTAGGCGCCTTCGGGGAGGTCGGGAAACAACGCGCAGCCGGTCGAGTCGGTGGAGCCGGCGAAAGGTGCCGGGCCGCTGCCGTTGAGGCTCACGCCGGAAATCCCTTCCGGTGGGCTGGAGGCGTTGAGGACTTCGATCGCAAGCGCGCCGTGGGTCGGATCGAGCGAGCCGGTGGCGGGGGAGACGATGCTTTCGATCGTCACCGGGTTGAGTGCGGCGGGCCGCCCTTTCCAGTCGACCTTGGAGCTGATCCGTACGTAGTCGGCGCTGTTGTTGCCGGCGCCGCAGGAGGCTTCGGCCGTGACATCGTTGACGAAGAAAGCTTTCGAGGTGACCAGGTAGGTGTCGTTGCCGACTTTGACCGGCACTTCTTTTTCTTCGAAGTGGTTGAGGCTGGAGATCTGCATGCCGCGCATCCGCGCCTGGTCTTCCTGTCCGGCTGCATAGGCCTGGGCACGGTGGCGCTGGTCTGCTCCGGTCGCGCCGGTGGCGCTGATCAGTTTGACGACGCCCCCGGTGACGGCGACCATGATCAAGGCACTGACCACGACCTCGATCAGGGCGAAGCCGGCTTCGGGGCGGGCAGGCGGAGTCGGTCGGCGGGAAGCCACGATGATCCATCGGAATTCGCGGCCGGGGCCTTTAGCCCTGTTTGGGCGGAATCCCTGATCGGCGCTGGGTTTCGCCAATGCTTCAGTAAGTGAAGCGATGTCGCTACACTCGTTTTACGAGACGTTCTCATTTCAACGCCTCGATATGCCATGAGTGCCATCAGCAACTCCAAATGCCCCGTCTGCCGCACGGCGGAAGTCGTCTGCGGCAAGTGGACGCTCCTTCTCATCAGGGACCTGGCCGAGGGCAGTAGCCGCTTCTGTGAGTTGGAGCGCTCGCTGGAGGGGATCAGCCCGCGAACCCTGTCGCTGCGCCTGCGGGCGCTGGAAGAGGAGGGCATTGTCGCTCGGCACACTTTCCCCGAGGTGCCGCCGCGGGTCGAGTACGCCTTGACCGAGAAGGGCGAGGCGCTGGTGCCGCTGATCGACGACATGCGCCGGTATGGCACCAAATGGCTGCTCAGCGGCGACGCCGAGCCTGAGCCGGCTGCCGTCTCCGCCTAGAACAAACGTCCAGGGCCGCGGTTCTGCAAGCGGCCGTGCAGGCGCAGGAGCGTCTGGCCGGGAGCGGAAGCGGGGGGCGTGCACGATCTCCTGCTCAACGAGGCACTGAAGCGGCTCGCCACCGATGCCGCCACGCGCCTCAGCGTCCTGGTCGCGGGAGGCGACCAGGTTCCGTTCGACGTCGCCGAGGAGGCCGGTGAGGAGTCGGCCTTCTACAGCTACGTTCCGCTCAGCGGCCGTTACGTCGAGGAGCGAGCAAGCGAGCTGCGTTCGCTGCCCAGCTTCGGCCCTGCTCGAGAGGCAGTGGTCGAGGCCGGTGTGGCGGCCGGCTACCTGGAGACACGCGGCGAGACGGTCGCCGCCGACCCGGCCGAGCGGGCCGAGCGGATGCTGACGGTCTTCATCGCCTCTCTCTGGGAGGGCTGTGCCGAGTTCTCGCTCGATCGCGAAAAGCTTGAAGGGGCTCTGGCGGTCCTTGGTGCCGAGGCCCGCGCCGCCGACGATGCCGATCTCCTGATCGTCCCGATCGTCGGTCTGCGGATGCCGATGGCACGCCTGCAGCTGCCGCACGACGTCCGCATCGTCCGCGCCGACTCGATCGAGGCACCGATCGAGGCGATGCGCAGCGAGGGAATGGGCCGCGCCTCCTGGGAGCCACAGTTCCTCGCCGTCGCCGAGCAGAGCGGGGATGGCGGCGCCGAGGCGGCCCTGCAGCAACTGCGTGAGCTGATCAGCGTGATGAGGCTCTTCAAGGAGGGCGGGGTCGGCCTCGGTCCCTACGCCTTCGCTCCGACGGGGGAGGGCTGCTGGAGCCGTATCGCCACCGGCGTCCCCGCCACCCGCCCCGGCGGGTACAAGCTGAACGAGGCAGAGGGCCGCGAGCTGGCCGAGCTGGCGAGCCGGCTCGAGGCGCGTCCCGATCCCGACGGCGCCCTCACCTGGGCGGTCGGCCGCTTCGAGATGGGCTGTGAGCGGGTCGGTGCGCTGGAGGGCCTGAGCGACCATCTGCTGGCGCTGCGAGCGGTGCTCGAGGGCCACGGCCCGGTCGGCGCCTCGCTGCCGATGCGCGCCGCGGCACTGATCGCCGACGACTCCTACGACCGCATCGAGGCTCGCGAGCGAGTCGAGCAGGTGCTGGAGCTGGAGCGTGCGCTGATGAACGGCAAGGCCGGCGAGCGGGCTCTGGAGCTGGCGAGCTGGACCGAGCAACGTGCCCGCAGGCTGCTGCGCGACGCCGCTCTCGGTGAGCTCGGCGCTGACCTCAGCTCGGCCGCCGACGAGAGCCTGATCGCCGGCGGCCTCGAAACCGGTTCCGCCGAGATCTCCCTGACCGCACTCGACGTTCCCGACCCCGTCGCACCGACCTTCGAGGCACCCGCTGAGCCGCCCCCTGCCGAACTATTCGAGGAGGACCAGATGGATCAGGAGACCCGCATCATGGAGCCGATCCCGGCCGAAGACGAGATCAAGATCACGGCCACCCCGTGGCTCGACGAGGTCTCCGACGACGAGGGCTCCGGCGTCTCGCTCGAATGGCCCGCCCTGGAGGGCGAGGTGCGCTCGGTCGAGGAGGAGATCAGCCACCGCGAGCGGATCGACACCCCCCGCGTGCGTCACCTCTTCCCCGTCCCCGAGGACGCTGACTGGGAGGTCCGCGAGCTGAAGTACCAGCGCAACGCCGGCTAGGCGCGGCCTGCCGCCATCGCCACCCGCTCCTCGCTGGTTGCAAACAAGTAGCGGTTGATCTCGGCCAGTCCGGCGAGGTCGTGGACGTCCTCGTCGAGGTAGGGGACGCGGATGACGCCGCTGGAGCGCAGCTCGGTTGCCAGATGCTCGATGTTGCGGGCGTCGCGCTCGGCCAGCGCCTGATAGTCGGAGAAGTTGTCCGCCACCCGCCTCGCCAGGGCCTCGCCGCCGAGCTTGTCCGCCAGCGCCGCCTGCAGATCCTCGCCGTCGCCGCGCAGGCGCTCGGCCGGATAGTGGACCTTGTTGACGATGACGCCGCCGAACGGCAGTTTCGCCTCGACGAGTTTGCGGTGGAAGTAGACGGCCTCGTCGATCGGCTCGCCCTGCGGGCCGCAGACGACGAGGAAGCAGGTGCTGGGGTCGGCGAGCAGCTGGTTGACCCGTTTGGCGCGGGCCTGGAAGCCGTCGACCATGCCGCTGAAGGCGTTGAAGAACTCGGCCAGGTCGGCGAGCAGGTCGAAGCCGACTATCCGCTTGAAGACACTGAGGGCGACGGCGGCGCCGCGCCCGGCGACCTTCGCCGCGAGCCCGGTCGGCTTCATGAACATCCGCAGCGAGCGTCCCTCGATGAACTGGGTGAGGCGTTTCGGGGCGTCGAGGAAGTCGAGCGCGTTGCGGGTCGGCGGCGTGTCGAGGACGAGCAGGTCGAAGCTTCCTTCGCTGTGCAGCTCGAACAGCTTCTCCATCGCCATGTACTCCTGCGAGCCGGCGAGGGCGTTGGAGATCTGCTGGTAGATGCGGTTGTTCAGCACCCGGTCGCGGGACTCCTCGTCGGGAGCCTGGCGGGCGATCAGCTCGTCGAAGGTCGCCTTCGCGTCGAGCATCATCGCCCAGAGCTCGCCCTTCATCTCGACGCCCTGGGTCTCGAACAGCTTCGGGTCGACCCGCCTCGCCTCGTTGCCCAGCTCCTTCAGCCCGAGCGAGTCCGCGAGCCGCTTCGCCGGGTCGATCGTCAGCACGCAGACCTTCAGCCCCTGGGCGGCCATGCCGGAGGCGATCGCCGCCGAGGTGGTGGTCTTGCCGACGCCGCCGGAGCCGGCACAGATGCAGATTCCCTTGTTCTCGAGCAGGTCGCCCAGGGACGGCATCAGTCGAGCCTCCGCGAGAGCCGCTGTGCCGACTCGGGCGTCAGCTCGGGCTTGAAGAGGAAGGGCAGCGTCTTCACCGGCGCCTCTACGCGGCGCCGCAGCCGCGCCAGCTGGGCTCGTTGCGACCGTGCTCGACCGTGCTCGGAGAGAGCGGCGCGGGCGGCTGCCCGGACGCTGCCGTCCTCTTCCGTAGCCAGCTTTCGCAGCTGCTCGGCCTCCGCTTTGGAGAAGCGCTCGGGGTAGAGGCCGTTGAGGTAGACGCGGTCGACCGCAACCCCGACCTCGTCGCGCAGGTCGCGCTCCAGCGCCGCCGACTCGTTGACCGGCATCTCCTCGGGCAGCGAGACGATCGCGGTGCCGGTGTGCGCGTGGTCGGTGATCAGGCGGTCCAACTGCTGCGCCTGCGAGTGGATCGGGCCGACCCGGGCGATCGCGGCAAAGGTGCGGGGCGTCTGCAGAAAGCCGATCCCGTGCCCGGTTGCCGGGGCGTCGACGATCACCAGGTCGTACTTGCGCCCAGACTTGATCTTGCGGTCCAGCTGGGCCAGCTCCCAGATCTTGCCGATCGTGACCAGCTCCTTGAGGCCGGGAGTGGCGGCGGCGAGGTAGCTGAAGATGCGGCTGCGGAACAGCATGTCGCGCATCGCCCGCACCTTCAGCTGCAGCAGCACGTACTCGCGCATCGACTCGTCGGGGTCGATCGATATCGACCAGAGGTTCTCCGCCATCTCGACCTCGTGGAAGCCGACCCTGGCGTGGTCGAACATCCGCGAGGTGTTCTCCTGCGAGGAGACCTCGCAGACGATCGTGCGCTTGCCTTCCGCCGCCGCGCGCAGGCCGAGGGCCACGGCGACCGTGGTCTTGCCGACGCCGCCCTTGCCGGTGACGAAGACCAGTCGCTTGTCGAGGAGGTCGGGGATCGGGTGATTCCTAGCAATTTCGAAGGCCGGCAGGAAAAGCGGGTGCCCATACGAATATCCGCGCAATGGGATTTCTAAGCCGCAAGCCAAAGCCAGCGCCCGTCGTCGTCGAAGAGGAGCATCCGATCGTGGAGGAGCTTCGCCGCATGGAGGAGGCGGTACCCGAGACTCCGGTTTCCGAGGTCGAGGAACAGCATCCCAAGGCACCAGAGCACCTGCCCGCGGGTCCTGTTGCCGAGGATGCGCCGGTGGTTGAGACACCTCAGGCACCGGCACCGGTGGTGGAGCCCGAGCCTGCCGCTGAAGCTGCTCCTAAATCTTCTCCGCAGCTTGCTGCGGAGGATGAGCCGGAGAGCTCCGGGCGGATGATGGCTTCTGACCTGCTGACGCCTTCGCGACGCGATCCGGTGGTGGAGAAGCCTGCTGCCGAGGTGCCCACGAAGCAGCCTGAGGTGATCGCTTTTGCCAACCAGAAGGGTGGGGTGGCGAAGACGACTACGACTTTGAATTTGGCGGTTGCGTTTGCCGAGTCGGGGTACCGGGTGCTCTGTGTGGATCTGGATCCGCAGGGGAACTTGACGATGAGTCAGGGGATCGATCCGGACAAGGTCGAGAAGAGCCTCTACGACACGCTCGTGCATGACATGCCGATCAGCGAGATCATCGTCAAGCGCGAGATCGACATCGCTGTCGCCTCGATCGACCTGGCCGGGGCGGAGATCGCGATGAGCACCAAGATCGGCCGTGAGCGCTCGCTCGAAAAAGCCCTCAAAGAGGTCGCCGGCGACTACGACTACGTCTGCATCGACACGCCGCCCAGCCTTGGTCTGCTGACGATCAACGCGCTGACTGCGGCAAACAAGGTGATCGTCCCCGTCCAGTGCGAGTATCTGTCGATGCGCGGCCTCGTGCAGCTGCAGAACACGCTGCGGATGATCCAGGAGAACCTCAATCCCGACGTCAAGATCGAGGGCATCCTGCCGACCATGCTCGACACTCGCACCGTCCATGCCAAGGAGGCGGTGGAGATCCTCGAGGAGAACTTCGGCGACCTCGTCTTCCAGTCCCGGATCAAAAAGGCGATCAAATTTGCCGAGGCCCCTGTGAAGGGTGCCAGCGTGCTCAAGTACGATCCACAGAGCAACGCGGCGAACTACTACCGGGATCTGGCGAAGGAGGTTTTGGCCAATGAGTCGGCGTAAGAGGGCGAGCATGCGTGAGGGTCCCCTTTCCGATCTCTTCCGCTCCACCTCGGACGAGACTCCGGCCGACCCGCCCGAGCTGGAGGAGCCGCGCTACGGACGGCTGGATCCGGCTGAGGCGAAGAAAGCTGCTGAGGCTGAGGGCCAGGAGCCCCTGCCCCCGGCGCCACCCGCGGAAGAGGAGTTGCTTCCTGAGCCTGTTGCCGAGGAAGGTCGATCGGCGCCTGAGCGGTTGAAGCAGGTCTTCAACGAAGAGCCGCTTCCTCGACGCGACGAGGTTTCCAATCCTCGTTACGGGCGCGAGGAGCCGGCTTATGAGCCGCCGGGTAGTGGCGAGCCGCATCAGCCGGTGATCAAAGTTGTGGGTGTTGGCGGAGCTGGGGTCAATGCGGTCAACCGGATGGTGGATGCGCGGATCCCTGGGGTCGAGTTCATGGCTGTCAACACGGATCTTCAGTCGCTGCAGCTCTGCGTCGCCGACGTCACCGTTCACATCGGCGACGAGCAGACGCGCGGGCTCGGCGCTGGTGCCGACCCCGAGGTCGGACACCGCTCGGCCTTTGAGGAGCAGGACAAGATCAAGCGCCTGCTGAAGGGCTCCGACATGGTCTTCGTCGCCGCCGGCGCCGGCGGCGGTACCGGCAGCGGCGCCGCGCCGGTCGTCGCTCGCCTCGCCCGCGAGGTTGGCGCCCTGACCGTCGGCATCGTCACCAAGCCGTTCAGCTTCGAGGGCAGTCGCCGCGGCACTCAGGCCGACAAGGGGATCGAGGAGCTGGCCGCCGAGGTCGACACGCTGATCGTCGTCCCCAATGACCGCCTGCTCGAGGTGCTCGACCAGCAGACTTCGATGATCGAGGCCTTCCAGGTCGCTGACGACGTCCTCCGCCAGGGCGTGCAGGGCATCTCTGACCTGGTCACCCTCCCGGCCGTGATCAACCTCGATTTCGCCGACGTGCGCTCGATCATGTCCGACGCTGGGCGGGCACTGCTCGGGATCGGCATGGCGCACGGCGAAGGTCGCGCCATCCTCGCCGCCGAGAAAGCGATCTCTTCGCCCCTGTTGGAGACCTCGATGGAGGGGGCGCGCTCGATCCTGCTCTCGATCACCGGTGGCTCCGACCTCTCGCTGGTCGAGATCAGCGAGGCCGCGAAGGTGGTTGGCGAAGCCGCCCACCCCGACGCCAACATCATCTTCGGCGCCAATGTCGACGAGGAGCTCGCTGATCAGATCTGGGTCACCGTCGTCGCCACCCGCTTCGACGGCCGCGCCGCGCCACCACGCCGCGCCGCCGAGCCGACGATTCGCCGCACCAAGGACACCGGCTCCGGCCGTTCCCGGCGCGAGCGCTCGGGCGAGCTCGGCATCGACGTCCCCGAGTTCCTCCCCGGTTAGCCGCTGACCCCATGAACGGGGTCGTCGCCGCGGGCCATCCGCTCACCGCCGAGGCGGGGGCCGAGGTGCTGCGTGAGGGCGGCAACGCCGTCGACGCCGCGGTCTGCGCGGCGCTCGCCTCCTTCGCCGTCGAGAGCCCCCTGACCGGCTTCGGCGCCGGCGGCTTCATGATGGTCCACCGCGGTTCCGAGACGGTCCTCTTCGACTTCTTTGTCGCCGCGCCGGGACTCGACGAGATCGAGCGCCGGGCCGAGCTGGTTCCCGTCCCGGTCCACTTCGATGCCGAGACGGTGCAGACGTTCTTCGTCGGCCCCGCTTCCTGCGGGGTCCCCGGCACTGCCGCCGGCCTGCAGCGGGCGATCGAGCGCTTCGGCTCGGTGCCGCTCGCTGACCTGGTCCTGCCCGGCGTTCGCCTCGCTCGCGAGGGAGCAGCGGTCAATGCCGAGCAGGCATACATCCTCGACATCCTGGCGCCGATCCAGGAACGGCTGCCTGGCACCCGTGAGCTCTATGCGCCGGGTGGGCGACCGCTGCGCGAGGGGGATGTCTTTCGTTTCGCCGAGCTGGCCGAGGCACTGGAACGCTTTGGAGCCGAAGGAGCGGAGCCGTTCTACTGCGGTGAGGTGGCGGAAGCGCTGAGCGAGTTCGTGGCCAAGAGCGGCGGCACCCTCGGGCCCGGCGACCTTGCCTCCTACGAGACGATTGAGCGCAAGCCGATCCGGGCGCCCTTCCGTGGCACCGAAGTTCTGACCAATCCACCGCCGTCCTCGGGCGGGATCCTGATCGCCTACTGCCTCGGCCTCTTGGAGCGGCTCGGCGAGCGCAGTGGCCCTGAGCAGCTGGTGGCCGCGATGGGTGCCGCCAACGAGGCCCGCGGCGAGGAGTTCGCCGAGGCGCTCTACGAGGAGGGGATGGAAGCGGGGTTTCTCGAGCCGACCGGTCTCGACCTTGTCGCCGGAGACCTGCTCGGCTCGACCACCCACATCTCCGCTCTCGACAGTGACGGGATGTGCGCCTCGGTCACCTGCTCCAACGGCTCCGGCTCGGGCGTGCTGGTGCCCGGCACCGGCGTCGTCCTCAACAACATGCTGGGCGAGGAGGACCTCAACCCGCTCGGCTTCCATCGCATCCGCCCGGGGCGGCGGGTGCCGTCGATGATGGCGCCCACCGTCGTCCTGCGCGACGGCGAGATCGAGCTCGGCCTCGGCAGCGCCGGCTCCAACCGGATCCGCTCGGCGATCCTGCAGACCGTGGTGCGGTCGGTGGAGCAGGGGATGCCCGCCGCCGAGGCGGTGCAGGCGCCGCGGCTGCACTTCGAGGACGGTGTCGTCCAGGCCGAGCCGGGGATCGACGAGGAGGCACTGGCGCGGATCGAGGCGCGTGGCCTGCCGGTCGCCCGCCGCCCGGCGATCAATCTCTTCTTCGGCGGCGTCCAGGCGGTGGCTCGGGATCCGCTCAGCGGCGCCCTCGGCGGTGGCGGCGATCCCCGCCGTGGCGGCGCCGTGGCTTCGGCGTAGAGAATGTGGCGATGAGCGAGTACCCGGACATCGACTTCGAGGCCGAGGGGTTGCTCGATGGCCTTGAGGGCGAGTCGCGGCAAGGTCGGCTGGCGCTGCTGGAGCGGCTCGCAGCCGAAGGGGTCTCGCTGCAGGAGCTGCATGAGGCAGTCGCCGCGGGCCGTCTGGCCCTGCTGCCGGTCGAGCGCAAGCTGGCCGGTGACGGTCCCCGCTACACGCCGCGAGAGGTGGCGGAGATATCCGGCGTGGATCTGGATCTGCTGCGGCGTTTCTCCGCTGCGCTGGGCGTGCCCTACCCGGACCCCGACGCGCGGGCGCTGACCGAGGCCGAGGTGGAGGCGGCGCGGCGGATCTGCGCCTTCCGCGAAGCTGGCCTGCCCGACGAGGGCATGCTCCAGGTCGCTCGCACGATCGGGATGGGGACGGCACGGATCGCCGAGGCCAACCGCGAGCTGGTCGTCCGCACGGTGATGCAGCCGGGCGACAGCGAGCGCGACCTCGCCATGCGTCTCGCCGCGGCCGCCGAGCACATGCTGCCGCTGATCGGCCCGACCCTTGTCCACGCCTTCCAACTGCAGATGCTCGAGCAGGTGCGCCGCGACGTGATCGGCACCGCCGATCTCGCCTCGGGGGAGATCGGCGGCACCGTCGAGCTGACGATCTGCTTCGCCGACCTAGTCGAGTTCACCCGTCTCGGCGAGGAGATTGCGCCTGAGGAGCTGGGCCAGGTCGCCGGTCGCCTTGAGGAGATGGCAAGCGCCGTCGCCGAGCCGCCGGTGCGGCTGGTGAAGACGATCGGTGACGCCGTGATGCTCGTCTCGACCGAGGCCGAGCCGCTGGTCGATGCGGCACTGGCCCTGATCACAGCTGCTGAGCAGGAAGGGAAGGAGTTCCCCTGGTTGCGGGCCGGCCTCGCTTCGGGGCAGACGCTGCCCCAGTCCGGTGACTACTACGGCCGCGCGGTCAACCTGGCGAGCCGTATCACCGGCGTCGCCCGTCCTGGCAGCGTCGTTGTCGACGCCGCCACCAGAGAGACCGCCGGCGAGGGCTTCGCCTACTCCCACATCGGCGAGCGCCGGCTCAAGGGCATCGACTCGCGGGTGAAGCTGTTCCGGGCCCGGCGCGAGCCCCGTTCGAAGTCGCGCTAGGCCGGCTTGCGGCCGGAGACGAGCAGGTTGTAGAAGAGCTCGGCCGGCAGGTGCGGCTCGAGCAGGCGGGCGTCGACCTTCTGCAGGGCGATGTAGCTGCGGAAGGCGAAGCGTCGCCAGCGTGGCGAGACTGATTCGGGCTCGGCGCTGGACTCGACCGTGCGCAGGCCCCAGCCCCAGGCGTTGGAGAGCAGCTCCTCGCCGCCGACATGACGGTCCTCGAAGCCGCCCTCGCGCAGCAGACGGCGCAGGTCGGCGGGGGAGAAGGCGTGGACGTCGACCTCGCTCTCCAGCGCGTGGCCGTTGGACTGCTCGACTTCCGCGACGGCGCGTCGGCGGGCGCCGATCAGGCGTCGCCAGGCCGGCGCAACCAGCATCCCTGTCCGCTTCGGCAGTGCCGCCAGCATGTCGCCATAGCGCGAAGGCTCGCCGGCGAAGGCAATCACGCCACCCGGCCGCAGGACCCGCCGGAACTCGGCGAAGGCGCGGTCGAGGTCGGGGATGTGATGGAGGACGGCGTGGCCGAAGACGAGGTCGAAGCTCTCGTCGGCGAAGGGGAGCGTCTCCGCCTCGGTGGCGACCGTGGTGACCCCGTCGAGGCCCAGCTCTGCGGCGGTGTTCGAGAGGCGCTTCAGCATCCCCGGCGAGATGTCGGTCGCGGTCAGCTGCTCGATCACGCCGAGCTGCACGAGGTTGAGCGAGAAGTAGCCGGTGCCGGAGCCGATCTCCAGGGCGTCGCCGAAGGCGTGGCCCTCGAGCCCGCCCAGCGCCTTGACCAGCTTCAGCCGCACCTGCTCCTGGCCGACGTCACCGAAGTCGATGCCCCACTTGGCGTCGTACTCGTCGGCCGCGGCGTCGTGGTAGCGGGTGTTGACGTCCTTGATGTGCTCTGGGGTGGCGGTGGGGGAGGCGGGCATCGGCGCGGAACTTTACGCGGACCGGCGCAATGCACGGCGCGCAGGTGCCCACTAGCGTCCCCTCCGTGGCCGAGGAGTACCTGCAACTGAACCAGCCTCCGGGGGTGCCGCCGCTGCCGCTTACCGGCGAGCGGACGCTGCCCGACGTGCCGGAGGAGAACTACTGGTATCGGCGCCACCTCGTCGTCTATGAGTGGATCGCGGCTCGCGTCGGCGGCCGGCGCGTGGTCGACATGGCCTGTGGCGAGGGCTACGGCTCCAATGTGCTGGCGGCCGGTGCCGCGAGCGTGGCCGGGGTCGACGCTAATCCCGAGGCCCACGAGCACGCCCGCCTGCGCTACACGCGCCCGAACCTGCGCTTCGAGCGCGACCTGGTCGAGAGCTTCGCCGAGCCCTGCGATGCCGTCGTCTTCCTGCAGACGATCGAGCATGTGCAGGACGCGGGCGCGATCCTCGAGCACTTCAAGTCGATGCTGTCCCCCGGTGGCGTCGCCTATGTCTCCACCCCCAACCTGCTCACCCTGGCCCCGCCCGGGGCGGATAAATCGGACAACCCCTGGCACGTCCACGAGTACCGGGCGGCCGAGTTCCGCGAGCTCTGCGAGGCCCACTTTCCGCGCGTGCACCTGCTCGGCCTCTCCCACGCCCGCAAGCTGCGCGCCCATGAGCTCGCCCTGAAGCTGGGCTGGGACCGGATCCACAAAAGCCTGGGCCTGACCAAGCCCTTCTACGACCGCTTCACTCCGGCGATCGCCGCCTCGGACTTCCGGCTGAGGGAGAGCGATCTCGACCGGGCACTTGACTTCCTCGCCGTCTGCCATGTCCCCTGAGGAGGGCGCCGGCGATCTGGCGATCGTCCTCCACAGCCACATGCCCTACGTCGAGGGCTTCGGCACCTATCCGTTCGGCGAGGAGTGGCTGTTCGACGCGGTGATCCGCTCCTACCTGCCGGTGCTGGAGTTCGCCGAGCGGCTGACGATGACGGTGACGCCGGTGCTGGCCGATCAGCTCGAGGACGCCGGCACCCGCGAGCGCCTGCGCGACTTCTTGGTGGAGTGGCGGATCGGCGCGGCCGAGGCGGACCTGGCGGCGGTGGAGCCCGAGCACCGCGACGCCTGCGCCGGGGAGCTGGGACGCTACCGACGGGCTTTGGAGCTGCTCGATGCGTCTGGAGGCGACCCGCTGGCGCCCTTCCAGCAGGCGGCGAGTGAAGACCGCATCGCCGTCGCCGCCTCGGCCGCTACCCACGCCGTATTGCCACTGCTGGCAACTCGCGAGGGGGTGCGGTTGCAGCTCGACGCCGGTATCCGCTCCCACCGGCGTCGCTTCGGCTGGGATGGCGGCGTCTGGCTGCCAGAGTGCGCCTACGCCCCCGGGTTGGAGTGGCGGCTGGCGGAGCAAGGCGGGCGCTGGTTCTGTGTCGACCAGAGCGCCCACGAGGAGCCCCTGGCGGCGCTGACGCCGGTTGCCACCGAGGCCGGCCCGGTGGCACTGCCGATCGACTGGGAGGCGGTCAGCTGGCTCTGGGCGCTCGACGGCTATCCGTCTGACCCCGCCCACGCTCAGTTCGCCGGCAAGTCGCTGCGCGGGACCCGGATCTGGAGGGTGGGTGGAGGTGCCTACGATCCCACTGCCGCCGAAGCCGTAGCGCAACGCCAGGCGGGCGAGTTCCTGGCCGCGGTCGAGGCGCGCCTGCGCGAGTACTCCGCCGAGCACGGCCGTCGCGGTCTGCTCGTCTTCGCGATCGACACCGAGCTGATCGGTCATTGGTGGTCGGAGGGGCCGGTCTGGCTGCGGACCGTGATCGAGACGGCCGAGACGGCCGGGGTCCGCCTGCTCACCGTGCCCGAGGCCCTGGCCGAGCACGAGCCGGTTGAGCGCCCCCTCCTCGCCTCGACCTGGGGCGAGCAGAAGGACTTCCGCACCTGGGACTCGCCGCCGGTCGCCGATCTCGCCTGGGCGGCCCGGCGGCTGGAGCTGCGGCTGCTGCAGGCCCTTTCCAGCGGCCTGCGCGGCCCAGCGGCGTTGCGTGCCGCCCGCGAGCTGCTGGCCGTGCAGGCGAGCGACTGGGCCTTCCTCGATGAGCGCGGCGAGGCGGGCGACTACGCCTTCCAGCGAGCCACCGACCACGCCGGCTCGCTGTTGGAGGCCATAGACTCCGCATCCGCCACCGATCCATGCATGCGCTCGCTTGCCCCGGACCTGAGCCTCGCTCCCCTCCTGGAGCCCTGACCGCCACCAAGCCATGACCCGCGTCCTGATCCTCTCCTGGGAGTACCCGCCGCTGATCGAGGGCGGGCTCGCCCGCCACGTCCGCAAGCTCTCCGAGGGCCTGGTCGAGCGCGACGTCGAGGTCCACGTGCTGACCCGCGGCGGCGAAGAGTCGCCGGTCGAGGAGCATGCCAACGGCGTCATCGTCCACCGCATCCGCGAGCCGAAACGACCGACCGACCTGGGCGAGTTCGTCGCCTGGGTCGAGCGGATGAACTCCGACATGCTGGCCGCCGGGGTAGAGCTCGGCGACCGCTACAGCTTCGACCTCGTCCACGGCCACGACTGGCTGGTCGCCAACGCCGGCGACCACCTCGCCAAGCGCTTCGAAGCGCCGCTGCTGACGACGATCCACGCCACCGAGCACGGTCGCCACCAGGGCTGGGTCGACAAGCATCCGCAGACCTACATCCACGGGGTCGAGCGCTGGATCACCAACCGCTCCGAGCGGGTTATCGCCTGCTCTCACTACATGCGCGAGCAGGTCGTCGACATCTTCGGCGTCGAGGAGGAGCGGGTCAGCGTGATCCCCAATGGGATCGACCCTGAGGATCTGCAGCCGCAGGACCCGACCGAGCTGACACGCCTGCGGGCCGAGTTCGCCGCGCCTGAGGAGCGGCTGGTCCTGCTGATCGGCCGTCTCGTCTACGAGAAGGGTTTCCAATTGGCGCTGGAGGCGATGCCGCGGCTGATCGAGGCGGTCCCCGGCACGCGCTTCCTGGTCGCTGGCTCCGGCACCCACGAGGCGGAGCTGCACCGCCAGGCGCAGGAACTGGGCCTGATGGACCACGGCACTTTCCTCGGCTGGATCGGCGACGACGTCCTGCACTCGCTCTACCGGATCGCCGACCTCACCGTGGTGCCCTCGATCTACGAGCCGTTCGGCCTCGTGGCGCTCGAGGCGATGGCTTCGGGCTGTCCATGCATCGTCGCCGACACCGGTGGCCTGCGCGAGGTGGTTCCGCATGAGGAGGCCGGCCTGCGCTTCCGCGCTCACGATCCGGACGCGCTCGCCGAGGTGGCGATCCGCGTCCTCTCCGACGACGAGCTCGGTCGCCGCCTCGTCGCCGAAGCCTACGAGCATGTGCGCCGCTTCGACTGGGGCGACGTTGCCGAGCAGACGGCCGCCGTTTACTCCGACTTGGCCGGTGCCAAGCTCGGCCCTGCCTGAGGTTCGGCTCCCTTTGCCGGCTCGGCAGTGGGCCCGACGGCGAACTGGCCGCTCGTGGTGATCCCCGGTGTCCAGCTCATCCCCTCGAGCAGCTCGGCGGGGGCGATCGACAGGGCGCCGGCGAGCTTGACGATGGTGTCGATCCGAGCCAGGCGCATCCCCCGCTCGAGATGGCCGATCTCGGTCCGGTGGAGGGAGGCGCGGATGGCCAGCTCCTCTTGGGAGAGATCAGCGCGCTTGCGGCAGCGGGTCAGGTTTTCTCCGAAGCGGGAGGCGATGTCCACCGGGCCATCTTTCTGCCTCACCTGCGGACAATCCACTGCTCCGCGGCGGGAGTTCTTTGTCTGACAGACAAAAAGCATCTTTCTTGTTATATTAGTCCCGAGTCGGACGCCGCATGGTGGAAGAGAGGTAAAATTCCACCCTTCCACCATGGCGTTGAACATCAAGGACAAGGAGGCGGAGGAATTGGCGGCAGAGGTCGCATCCCTGGCGGGTGAGAACAAGACCGCCGCGGTCCGGCAGGCGCTGCGCGAACGCCGCGACCGTCTCAGGCTCGAATCCGGTACCCGCGAGCCACCTACGAGTGACCTTCTGCGCTTCCTCGAAACCGAGATCTGGCCTCAGATTCCGGCTGAGTTGCGGGGTCGCCCGCCGATGACCAAGGCCGAACGCGAGGAGATCCTCGGCATCGGCCCGGAGGGATATTGATCCTCGATACCTCTGCTGTCGTCTCCATCCTCTTCGAAGAGGATGGATTTCCCCGCCTTGTCGAAGCGATGGATGGCTCCGAGCTCGGGATTGGAGCGCCGACCCTGGTCGAGACCGCAATGGTCTTGGTCGGCAATTTCGATTTGCACGGACGGGCGCTGCTGGCGCAGTTCATGGAGCGAAACCGGATTGTCGTCATCCCCTTCGACGATCGCCACCGTGATGCCGCCTCCGAAGCCTTTATCCGTTACGGCAAGGGCCGCCACCCAGCCGCTCTCAACTACGGCGACTGCATGACCTATGCCACCGCCAGGGTCGCCGGCGCGCCGCTGCTGTTCGTCGGCGAGGACTTCGCTCAAACTGACATCGCTCCGGCCTAGGAGGGTTGGGTAGCTACGACTGCGTGTCGGGGGGTGACAGGGTCGTCTCCGCTCCCGGATCGGGTTCGACCGGGTCCGGCCAACTCAAGTTCTGCGGTGTCTCCCGCATCCTGATCACCCGTGCCGGGCTGCCGGCGACGACCGCGTTGGCAGGGACGTCCTTGGTCACCACCGAATTGGTGCCGACGATCGAGTTGTCGCCGACCCGGACCCCCCGCAGGATGCAGGCGCCGTAGCCGATCCAAACATTGGAGCCGACCTCGACGTCGCGCATGTAGATGCCCTGGACGCGGATCGGCCGGTCGACTTCGACGACGCCGTGGTCGAAGTCGATGAACATCGCCCGGTCGGCGATCACGCACTGCTCGCCGATCCGCACCCGTCGGTAGGCGGAGATCGTGCACTCCTGTCCCATCACAGTTTTTTCCCCGATCTCGACCGCACCCTCGTGGCAGCGGATCTTCGAGCCGTCGCCGATCCAGGTGAAGCGGCCGAAGCGGACCTCGGCCCCCCGGGCAATCTGGATTTCCAGCCGGCGGCCGAAGAAGACGAGACCGTCGGTGCGCCAGCGCCAGCCGGCCCGGGTCAGCAGGCGGCGTCGCAGGTAGCGCTCGAGCAGGCGCCCGTACCGCATGTTCAGCATTCTGTTGCGGGCGAGGAATCGGCTGAGGCGAATCACGGCGGCCGGGACTCTAGACTGGCGCGGCCGTGGCCGACGCCGCCAAATCAGCCCCACTCGCCGAGCGCCTCGTCGCCGGCGACAAGCGCGCCCTGGCTCGCGCGATCACGCTGATCGAGTCCGACGACCCGGTTGGCTGGGAGCTGGTGCGCGAGGTGTACCCACGCACCGGAGCGGCACGCATCGTCGGCTTCACCGGCCCTCCGGGGGTTGGGAAGAGCACCCTGATCGGGGCGCTGACGGCGGAGCTGCGCAAGCTCGAGCGCGAGGTCGCGGTGCTCTCGATCGATCCCTCCAGCCCCTTCACCCGCGGCGCCCTGCTCGGCGACCGCATCCGCCTCTCCGACCACTTCCTGGACCCCGGCGTATTCATCCGCTCGATGGCCTCGCGCGGCGCTCTCGGCGGTCTCTCCGAGGCGGCGCTGCAGGTGGCTCTGGTGATGGACGCCGCCGGCAAGGACGACGTCCTGATCGAGACCGTCGGCGTCGGCCAGGCCGAGATCGACATCGTCGACCACGCCGACACGATCGTTCTGGCCCTGATGCCGGGCTCCGGTGACTCGATCCAGGCGCTGAAGGCGGGGGTGATGGAGATCCCCGACGTGATCGTCGTCAACAAGTCCGACCATCCGATGACCGACACGATGATTCGAGAGGTGCGAGGCGTGTTGGCGCTCTCGCATGAACCTGGTGACTGGAAGGTGCCGATCCTGCGTACCGAGGCGGCCCGGGGTGAGGGTGTCGAGGAGCTGGCGATGGCGATCGCCGACCACCGCGTCCACATCGAGGCCGAGGGAACGCTGGCCGAGCGCCGCGCCCGCAACCTGCGCAACGAGGTGATCGGCATCGCCACCTCGCGCCTGCGCCGTCGCCTCGAGGCAACCGTCGCCGACGACCCCGGCGTCGCCGAGCTGCTGGAGCGGGTAGTGCGGCGCGAGCTCGATCCGGCCAGCGCTGCCGTCGAGCTGCTGGAGAACCAGGTCGATGGCTGAGCCGGCCGCCGCGATGCCGTCGCCGGAGGAGGCAATGCGCTGGGCCGGCGCTGGGCTGACCGACGTCGATGGCGCCGGCGCCGGGGTCGTCCACGGCTTTTTCGCCGACGTTCCCAGCGGCGACCCCGCCTGGTTGATCGCCAGGCTCGGCCGCCGCCGCCGTGTCCGCCTCGTCGCCGTGCCACTGCGCGACTGCGCCGGGACGCCTGATGGGGTCTGGATTGCGCACACGCTGGAGGAGCTGCGGACCGCCCCCGTCGTCGATCCGACCAGGCCGCTGCGACGCGAGCACGAGCTGGCGATCTGCGACCACTTCGGGATCGGCGAGGCGGTGGGTCGTGCGGCCGAGGTTGCCGGGCGTCCCGAGGGCGAGGTCACCGCCCGCCCGCCGGGTGGCTGAGCAGCCGCCGCAGAGTTTCTCTCCGCGTCACATTTGCCCCTTAGCGTGGCTGCCACCAGTCCACGACGAAGGGAGAGCGCGATGAGGTTTGGGAAGGCAGCGGTGGCGGCGGTGTTGGTGGCAGCGGCGGTTACGGTCTGCGGTTGCGATGGTCCTCTGATGATGTCTGACGAGAAGACCGAGAAGACCGAGAAGGCCCAGCCGGACCAGGGCGGGACCGTCAAGGATCCGGGCGCCGCGGGAGACCGTATGGAATGACCGAATGGCTTTGCTGATCATCTTTGGGTTTGTCGCCGGCGCTGGCACGGCGCTGTCGCCATGCGTATTGCCGGTGCTGCCGATTGCGCTCTCGGCGGGCGCGACCGGCGGCCGCCGTCGCCCCCTCGGAATCGTCGCCGGGCTGACCGTGTCGTTTACCTTCGCCACGGTGGCGCTGGTCTATGTGATCGCCGCCCTCGGCCTGCCGGACGATTTCCTCCGCAAGCTGGCGATCGCCGTCCTGCTCGGCTTCGGCGTGGTCCTGATGGTGCCTCGGCTTGCCGCCCGAATCGAGGCGACTATGAGCGGTTTCGCCGGTCGCTTCGGCGTCTTCAAGAGCGACGGTGAGGGGTTCTGGTCGGGGACGGCGGTGGGGGCCAGCCTCGGCCTCCTCTACGCGCCCTGTGCCGGGCCGATCTTGGCCGGTGTCATTACCGTCTCCGCCTCGCAGTCCCTCAATGCTGGCCGGCTCGCCGTGGCGCTCAGCTACGGAGTCGGCTCGGCGGTCGTCCTCTACTTCCTAATGCTCGGCGGCCGCCGCGTCGTCGCGCCGCTGGCCCGCCGTGGCGTCGGGCTGCAGATCGCGATGGGGGCGGTGATGGTGGTGGTGGCGCTGGCGATGCTGCGCAACTACGACGTCCGCTTCCAGAATTCGATCGCCAGTGATCTTCCGGCCTTCCTTGTCAACCCGACCGAGAGCCTCGAGGACACCGCCGCGGCACAAAGCGCTCTCGCCGATCTGCGCGGCGGCGGTCACGGCGTCGGCGCCGAGGCGACCACGGTGGCGCCGCGGGTGGGCAGCGACGGCAAGTCACAGCTGCCGGTGCTGGGCGAGGCGCCGGAGTTCGTCGGCAATCAGCAGTGGTTCAACACCCCAGGCGACCGCCCTTTGACCCTGCGCTCGCTGCGTGGGCGAGTGGTCTTGGTCGACTTCTGGACCTACAGCTGCATCAACTGCATCCGCACCTTTCCCTACCTGAAGGCCTGGGACGAGCGCTACCGCAAGGATGGGCTGACGATCGTCGGCGTCCACACGCCCGAGTTTCCCTTCGAGCGTGTCCCGGACAACGTCGCCGAAGCGATCGAGAGCAACGAGATCCGCTATCCGGTCGCTCAGGACAACGAGCAGGCGACCTGGAACGCCTACGGCAACCAGTACTGGCCGGCCGAGTACTTCATCGACGCCGAGGGCCGGGTCCGCTACGCGCACTTCGGCGAGGGCGCCTACGACGAGAAGGAGGCGGTGATCCGCGAGCTGCTCGCCGAAGCGGGGCGCCGGGTCGGCTCCGGTAAGCCACGGGTCGAGGCGTTGGAAGCCTCGGCGGGAGTGACCACCCCTGAGACCTACCTTGGCGCTGCGCGCGCCGAACGCTTCACCAACCCGATGCTCTCACCCGGGCTGCACGCCTTTCGCGGCGCTCCGCAGCCGTCCGCGAATGAATTCGCCTACCGCGGGCGCTGGCGAATCGACCTCGACTCGGCGACCGCGGCTGGCGGTTCCTCGCTCGACCTCAACTTCGGGGCCCGGCGGGTCTACCTGGTCCTGGGCTCGCCGGGCAAGAGTCGCCGGGTGCGGGTCCTGCTCGACGGTAAGCCGATCTCAGGGAGCTCGGCCGGGGCGGATGTCCGCGATGGCTCCGTCACTGTCTCCTCGCAGCGCCTCTACAGCCTGGTCGAGCTGCCAGGGGTCGGGGACCACGTTTTGACCCTGATCCCGGAAGCGGGGGTGAGGGGCTATGCCTTCACCTTCGGCTAGGTCTGGCGCGACAATCGGTTCCATGGTCGACTCCGCCAACGCCACGGTCCTCATCGTCGACGACGAGCCGACGATCGTCGAGGTCGTCGGCCGCTATATGGAGCGGGCCGGCTTCGAGACGCACGGGGCTTTCGACGGGCCGGAGGCGCTGCGGCTGGCGGAGCTGCACCGACCCGACTTGGTCGTGCTTGACCTGATGCTGCCGGGAATCGACGGGATCGAGGTGCTGCGTCGGCTTCGGGAGCGTCCCGGAGACCCGATTGCGGTGATCGTCCTCACCGCCCGCGGCGAGGAGGACGATCGCTTGATCGGCCTTCGCCACGGTGCCGACGACTACGTGGTCAAGCCGTTCTCGCCGGCCGAGCTGGTCGCCCGGGTCGAGGCCGTTCTGCGGCGGGTCTCGCCACCTGCCGGTGAGGGCGATGTCGAGCCGCCGATCGAGCACGGGCCGCTGCGGGTCGAGCCGGCCACCCGAGCCGTTCGCCTCGATGGTGAGGAGCTGTCGCTGACCCAGCGCGAGTTCGATCTGCTCGCCTACCTGGCGGCGCGCCCGGGGCGTGTCTTCTCGCGTGACCAGCTGATGGAAGCCGTTTGGGAATACCCCTTCTTCAGCGACGCCAGCACCGTCACCGTCCACGTTCGCCGGCTGCGCGCCAAGCTCGGCGACGATCCCTCCCAGCCGCGCTTCATCGAGACGGTCTGGGGCGTCGGCTACAGGCTGAAGCCATGAGGCGCGCCGCCGCCATCGCCTTCGCGGCCTTCCTCGCCGGCGCCGCCGCGGTGATGGTGCCGGACCGGATGGGCACCACCCAGGCGGTGCTTGTCGCGCTGGCGGCTGCCGGTATCGCCCTAGCCGCGGGCCTGGCACTGTGGATGGCGGCGGAGGAGCGCTCCCGCCGCCGGGTCGAGGAAGCCCGGCGAGGCCTGGTCGCGGCGGTCTCCCATGACCTCCGCACCCCGCTCGCCTCGCTGCGGCTGCTGGTCGAGTCGATCGACGACGGGGTGGCGACGGGGGAGACCCGCGACCGCTACCTGGCCGAGATCCGCATCCACGTGGCCGTGCTCAGCGACCTGATCGACGACCTCTTCGAGCTCTCGCGGATCGAGGCTGGCGAGATCTTCTGGACGATGCGCCAGGTCGAGCTGGGCAGCTTGATCGACGACACCGTGGCGGCGATGCGGGTCCCTGCGGAGGCTCGTGGCGTCACGATCGCGGCCGAG
Organism: Solirubrobacterales bacterium; assembly: GCA_036009365.1. GTDB lineage: Bacteria > Actinomycetota > Thermoleophilia > Solirubrobacterales > 70-9 > VAYN01. The sequence goes on along the minus strand of DASYLY010000045.1, from coordinate 1,994 downwards.
TGCCCGGCCGAGGATGTGCTTGCCCAGGCCAATGCCGAGAAGGTGCAGCGAGTCCTCTTCAACCTGATCCAGAACGCGATCCGCCACACCCCCGCCGACGGCAGCGTCACCGTCCGCGCCCGCGCCGCCGCGGGCGGGATAGAGGTCGAGGTAACTGACGATGGCGAAGGCATCTCCAGGATTGACGGCGAGCGTGTCTTCGACGCCTTCTACCGCGGCGACGCCGCTCGCGACGAAGACGGCGCCGGCCTCGGCCTAGCTGTTTCCCGTGCCATCGTCGAAGCGCATGGGGGTCAGATCTGGCTCGAGCCCACCGTGGCCGGCACCAGCGTTCGCTTCACTTTGCGTGGCGCTTAGTCCGAACGCTCAGTCGACGCTGCCGGCCGGGGCGATCCAGAAGCTCTCGAACTCCAGGCTGGTGTGCGCGGCAAGTAAGTCGTAGTCGCCGTCGTAGTGGAGGACACCGAGACCGTGCTGGGAAGCGATCGTGGCGAGCAGCAGGTCGACGACGCTGATCCGGTGGCTCACCGCGGGGTCTTCGGCTAGCTCTCGCTGGCTGCGTTCAGCGATCAACCAGGTGTCGGAGTCGCCCTCCGCTTGGTGGAGGGCGTCGAGACGATTCGACAGCAAGGCAAAATCGGTCGTGGCGCGAGCTGAGTGGAGGGCCTCCATGCGAAAGGGAGGGGACGCATGGAGGCGGTCTCCGCGGACGGCCACCTCGAAGCGCGAACATGCCTGTCGGTTGAGACGCCGGCCTGTGTCCGGCCGGGTATGGGCCAGGCCGATGCGTACGAAGGCTGACCAGTCGAGTAGCGCGGGCGGGAACCCGGAAGCCCCAGTCACGAATCTTCCAGCAGCTTCTCGATCGAGGGCCGTTTCCAGGCGGAGCGGGTGGTGTCCAGATCAAGCCCCGGAGCGCCTTCGCGGGTCCAATCGAGGAAGCGCTCACGGGCCTGCAGTCGACTCTCTGCGTCCTCGGCCAAGGCTCGATGCTCGCTCATCGTCGCCTCGGCTCCCTTGACCACGAGTCTCTGGAAGTTCACGGGGATGCCCTGCGCACGCAAGGGCTCCAGCGCCGTCTCGATCTCGACGGTCTCGGTGATCATGTGGCGTTTGCGCTTAGTCGGCACCACACTAAGTGTAACACTCGGTGCTGCACTAGATCCCAGATGCGACTACTGCTGATTGCCATCCACTCCATGGACGCCTAAGCCATGGGAGCGACTTTCTCTCCCCCAGCGGTCAGCAGCCGAGCTGCCGAGCGATAACCATCTGCTGCACCTCATCCGTCCCCTCGCCGATCGTGAGGATCTTGGCGTCGCGGTAGAAGCGGCAGACCGGGTACTCCTCGATGAAGCCATAGCCGCCGTGGATCTGCACGGCCTCCTCGGTGGCTTTGACCGCGAGGCGGCCGGTGATCAGCTTCGCCTGGGCGGCGGTGAGGGTGAACGACTGGCCGGCGTCCTTCTCCAGCGCCGCGCGCCAGGTCAGCAGGCGGGCGGCCTCGATCTGGGCCGAGAGGTCGGCGATCTTCGCCTGGATCGCCTGGAATTTGGAGATCGGCTGGCCGAAGGCCTTGCGCTCTTTGGCATAGGAGATCGCCTCGTCGAGGGCGCCCTGGGCCAAGCCCACGCCCATTGCGGCGACGCCGATCCGGCCGCCGTCGAGGATGTGGAGGAAGTTCTTGAAGCCGTCGCCGCGGCGGCCGAGCAGGTTGGGCTCCGGCACGCGACAGCTCTCGAAGGAGAGCGGGCGGGTGTCCGAGGCGTTCCAGCCCATCTTGCGGTAGGGCTCGCCAGCCTCGTAGCCGGGCGTGCCGTTGGGGACGATCAGGTTGGAGATCTCCTTGCGCCCGTTGACCTCGCCGGTGACGGCGGTGATCGAGACGCAGCCGGAGATCTCGGTGCCGGAGTTGGTGATGAACTGCTTGGCGCCTTGGACGGTCCAATCTCCGTCGGCCAGCGTCGCCCGGGTGCGGACGTTGCCGGCGTCGG
>DASYLY010000044.1:0-3291 GCA_036009365.1 Solirubrobacterales bacterium | reverse complement strand
GCCCATCCAGCCGCCGAGGAACATCGCCGCGGCGATCCCGGAGACGACCAGGATCTCCATGTATTCGACCAGCAGGAAGGAGCCGAAGCGCATGCCGCCGTACTCGGTCATGAAGCCCTGGACCAGCTCGGCGTCGGCCTCCGGCAGGTCGAACGGGGTGCGGTTGGTCTCGGCGAAGCCGGCCAGCATGAAGATTAGGAAGCCGACGAACTGGGGGACGATGAACCACATCTCCCCCTGGGCGTGGACCGCGTCGACGAGCGAGAGCGAGCCGCTCATCATGATCACGCCGAGCAGCGCCAGCCCCATCGAGACCTCGTAGGAGATCAGCTGCGCGGCCGAGCGCATGGCGCCGAGGAAGCTGTATTTCGAACCGGAGGACCAGCCGCCCAGTACGAGCCCGTAGAAGGCGATCGAGCCGACCGCGAAGAAGTAGAGGATGCCGATCGGGACGTCGATCCCGTAGAGGCCGACGCCGTCCTGGACGTCGCCCCAGGGGATGATCGCCAGGGCGAGGACGCCGGAGATCACCGGCAGCAGCGGGCCGAGGATGAACAGCGTCCCGACCGCGTTGCCGGGCCGGAACGACTCCTTGGAGATCAGCTTCCCGACGTCGGCAAGCGGCTGCAGGATCCCGAAGGGGCCGACCCGGTTGGGCCCGTAGCGGTGCTGGAAGCGGCCAATCAGTTTGCGCTCGAGCACGGTCAGCAGCGGCAGGATGCCGAAGATGACGCCGAAGATGACCAGCGACTTGACAACCATGATCCAGGTCGCTTCGACGTAGTTGACGTCGGCGAAGGGGAGCATCAGGCGCTGGCCTCGACCTTCGAGACCTCGACGCTGACGGGGCCGCCGTTGAGCAGGGCGTTGGCGTTGCCCTCGGCTACTCCCTCGGCGAGGAAGCAGACCCCCTCGGGCACCCGCTCTCTTATCTGCACTGCGGCCTCGACGCTGGAGCCGTTCTGGGAGACGCGGGCGTGGTCGCCCGTCTTCAGGTTCAGGCTCTCCGCGTCTGTCGGGGACAGCTCCAGGCGCTGCTGGGGGGTCAGGAACTTCAGTGGCGGGTTCAGCTCGGTGATCGGTCCCGCCCACAGATCGCGGTAAGTGCCGAGCGCAAGCTTTGCTTTTGCGCTGCCGGTGTCCGAGCTGGAAAGGGCGGATGGGACCGGCTCGGCGGACACTGAGCGCGGAGCGCCGTCCCCGCTGGCGGAGACCCCTGCGGATCCTCGCGGAGTCGCGTCCGCGGAGTCGGTCCCATCCGCCCCCCCGGCAACTGGGACCGCCGCAGCTGCGTCGGTGTCCTGCCAGCGGATGCCGCGGCCACCGATGACCGTGTCGTCGATACCGGCGTAGAAGGGGACCGCGCTGACGAGGGCGGCGAAGGCGGCGGGCTGGGAGGTGATGCCGGTGTCTTGGCCGAGGGCGGTGGAGAGCTCGTTGAGGACCTGGATGTTCGGGCGGATGTCGCCGAGGCGCGAAGCGCTTGGGCGGACGCGCTGGAGGCGGCCGTCGGGGTGGGTGACGGTGCCGTCTTTCTCGGCGTGGGTCTCGAGCGGGAAGACGATGTCGGCCTTGGCGGTGGTGGCGGTCTCGAACATTGAGAAGACGACGAGGTGGTCGGCGGCGGTGAGGGCGGCTTCCCAGGCGGGGGTGTCGGGGAAATCGCGGAGGGGGTCGGCGCCGAAGAGGACGAGGGAGGTGATCTCGCCGGAGATCAGGGCCTCGCGGATTTCCTCGGTCGACCTGCCCACGAGAGCTGCATTTGCCCCCTCTGGCGTGGTCGATGCAGCTTTCGTCTCGCTCAGGCCCGGGCCGGCGTCGGGGAGGCAGCCGGCCTCGCGGAGGCCGCGGGCGTTGGTGGTGTCGGGGATTTCGAGGAGGCCGGAGCCGTCCGAGGTGGCGATGTTCAGGGCCGCGGCGACGTCGAGGAGGGCGCTGACGGCGGCGTCGCCCTCGCGGGCGACGCGCTCGCCCCAGAGGATCACGACCTTGCCGTTGCCCCCGTTGCCCGTGCCGGTCTCGCGCAGCGCCCCGGCCAGCGGGGTCGCGACGTTCTCGGCGCCGCCGAGCGCGCTCGCCAGCTCGGCGAGGAAGTGGGCGGCTTGGCCGGGGGCGTAGCGGGCGATTGCCTCGGCGCCGCCGTCTAGGGCGGTCGGGCGGTCGGTGGCAACGGCCAGCTTGGCGCCGTTGCGGCGGATCGCCTTGCGGACGCGGAGGTCGAGGATCGGCGAGCTGTGCAGGGGGTCGGTGCCGAGGACGAGGATCAGGTCGGCCTCGTCGATGTCGCGCACCCTGGCCGAGACGTTCGGCTGGGCGAGCCGGACCAGGGCCTCGCGGGAGGCGCCGCGGGAGGGGCGGGAGTCGACGTGGGGAGAGCCGAGCGCCTCGCGCAGCAGGCGCTGGACCAGGTAGCCCTCCTCGTTGGAAGCGTCGCCGACGATCGCCGCGACGCGGCTCGGCGCATCCGACGTTGACCCACCTTCAGTGTGGTCGATGTCGGATGCGCTACGCAGTCCCTCTGCGGCGGCTGCAATCGCCGTCTCCCAATCGGCCGCCGCGCCGCCTTTAAGCCGCGGCCCGGTCACACGCTGCTCGTCGCCGAACATCTCGAAGCCGTAGCGGCCGCGGTCGCAGAGCCAGCCGTCGTCGACCTCGGCGTTGTCGCGGCCCAGCACCCGTTTCACCTTCTCGTCGCGGACCGTGAAGCTGACGTTGCACTGGCTCGGGCAGAGCGTGCAAACCGAGCCCGCCTGCTCGATGTCCCAGGGCCGGGCGCGGAAGCGGTAGGTGTAGTTGGTCAGCGCCCCGACCGGGCAGAGCTCGGTGATGTTGCCGTGGAAGGGGGCGACGTAGGGGCGGTCGTCGAAGGTGCCGACGAAGGTGCGGTCGCCGCGCTCCAGCAGCTGCAGCTGCGAGTCCTCGGCGACCTCCTGGCTGAAGCGCACGCAGCGGTAGCAGAGGATGCAGCGCTCGCGGTCGATCGCGACCAGCGGCGAGAGTTCGATCGGCTTGGGGAAGTGGCGCTTTTCGTCGATCACGCGGCTTTTGCCCGGGCCCCAGCCCTGCGTGATGTCCTGCAGCGGGCACTCGCCGCCCTTGTCGCAGACGGGGCAGTCGAGCGGGTGATTGACGAGCAGGAACTCGACCACGGCGCTCTGCGCGTGCTTGACCTGCTCGGTGCGGGTGTGGACGACCATGCCGTCGCGGACCGGGGTCGAGCAGGAGGTCTGCAGTTTCGGGATCCCCTCGATCTCGACCAGGCACATCCGGCAGGCGCCGACCGGGTCGCCG
>DASYLY010000043.1:0-7586 GCA_036009365.1 Solirubrobacterales bacterium | reverse complement strand
GTACATGCCGCCGATCTGCGGGATCGTCTGGTGGGACTCGTCGACGAAGACGACGAAGTCGTCGGGGAAGTAGTCGATCAGGGTGTGCGGCGGGCTGCCGGCAGGCCGGCCGTCGAGGATCCGCGAGTAGTTCTCGATCCCCGAGGTGAAGCCGACCTCCTTGATCATCTCCAGGTCATAAGCGGTGCGCTGGCGCAGCCGGTGGGCCTCCAGCTGCTTGCCCTCGGCCTCCAGCTCCGCCGTACGCGAGTTCAGTTCGGCGCGGATCTCTTCGACCGCCCGCTCGACGGTCTCGTCTTTGGTCACGTAGTGGGAAGCGGGCCAGACGGAGACGTGGTCGATCGTGTCCAGCACCTCGCCGGTCAGCGGGTCGAAGTGCTGGATCCCCTCGATCTCGTCGCCGAACAGCGAGATCCGGTAGGCCGACTCGGCGTAGGCGGGCATGATCTCCAGCACCTCGCCGCGGACCCGGAAGGCACCGCGGCCGAGCACCGCGTCGTTGCGCTGGTACTGCATCTTCACCAGCTTGCGCAGGACCTCGTCGCGGTCGATCGAGGCGCCGACCTTGAACAGCTGCATTTTTTCGTTGTAGACCTGGGGCGAGCCGATCCCGTAGATGCAGGAGACCGAGGCGACGATGATCACGTCGCGGCGGGCGAACAGCGAGGCCGTCGCGGCGTGGCGGAGGCGGTCGATCTCGTCATTGATCGAGGAGTCCTTCTCGATGTAGAGGTCCTGGGCCGGGACGTAGGCCTCGGGCTGGTAGTAGTCGTAGTAGGAGACGAAGTACTCGACCGAGTTCTCCGGGAAGAACTCGCGGAACTCGTTGCAGAGCTGCGCCGCCAGGGTCTTGTTATGGGCGATCACCAACGAGGGCCGCTGGACCGCGGCGATCGTCGCCGCCATCGTGAAGGTCTTGCCCGTCCCGGTCGCCCCCAGCAGGGTCTGAAACCGTTCCCCCGCCTCCAGCCCCTCGGCCAGCCCGGCGATCGCCTTCGGCTGGTCGGCGGTGGGCGTGTAGGCGGGGTTGAGCTTGAACTCCGGCACGGCGGCTGACGATAGCGAGGGCGATAGTCTGCCTCGCCGATGACCCACTCCCAGAAAGCCTTGACCGCCTTCTTCGCCTTCGCCGGCTCAATGCACTTCGTCATCCCGCGCAGCTACGAAGCGATGATGCCGCCTTCGCTGCCGCGCCACCGCGAGTCGGTGGTCGTCAGCGGAATCGCCGAGATCGCCGGCGGCATGGCGGTCGCGCATCCCCGCACGCGCCGCTTCGCCCGCTGGTGGCTGCTCGCCCTGCTCCTCGCCGTCTTCCCCGCCAACGTCCACATGGCGGTCAACCCGGAGCAGGTCAGGGGACTTGACCTGAACAAGGTCCCGCGCTGGGTGCTATGGGCGCGGCTGCCGCTGCAGCCGCTGGCGATGATCTGGGTCTGGCGCGCGACGCGCGACTGAGCGGCGCCGCTCCTAGGGCAGGAATTCTTCCAGCAGTTCGCCGGCCGGGCCGAGGAAGCCCTGGACGTTGCCGAGCAGCGAGCGGGCGTCGGTGATCAGTTCGATCGCCCGGTCGAGCGGGATTTCTTCGATGACGCCGCGTACAGGCCCGGCCAGGAAGGGGCTGAGCGCGCCGGCCTCTTCGGCGTCGTCGACCGCGCGCAGCAGGCCGGCTCTGATCGCCTTCGCCAGCTTTTCGTCGTCGATCCCATAGCGCTCGCTGAAGCGCTCGCGCGCCTCGGGAGTGGCCAGCGCCCGGGCCAGCGTCTCCCGCGTCACACCGAGCTGACAGGCGGCGCCGTCGAGTGCGGAGAGCGAGAACTGCTCGGCAATCGCCTGCAGGCCCTGAGGGTCGCGCCAGGGGCGGTCCTGACAGGGATCCTGGCTCTTCTCCGGCGCGTAGGAGGCGCCCCCGGCCGCCAGGTAGATGCCGACCAGCGCCAGCGCCACGACAATCGAGCCGATAACGAGGATCTGGCCTCGCCGTGCCCCATCCGTGCTCACAGGTCGACCCTCCGCGCCAGGCCGATCGGGATCAAAGCCAGGAGCGCCAGCAAGGCACCGAGCAGGAATGAAGGGCTGAAGGCGTGGGTGGCGCCGCGGTCGAGCTGCTCCTGCAGTTCGTCGCGCAGGACCAGCACCGACTCGCGCTCAGCGGGATCCTCGGGCAGCGGCTCGAAAGCGGGGCCGATCGTCGGCACCCTCCCCTTCTCGCCTTCGAGGCGCTCCTCGATCCTCTCCGCAAGCTGGATCTTCAGCAGCGGACTGGCCCTGGAATCGAGGATGACCGCGGTGCCGGCATCGATCGCCTGCTGGCGCTGCTCGGCGATGTCGGCGGTGAAGATCGGCGTCAGCGCCAGCAGGCCGATGACGACGCCGGCATGACGGGCGGAGATCGTCCAGCCACCGTGGATCGCCTGCGGGGAGCGGCCGCCGAGCGCGGTCTCGGTCAGCGCTGAGAGCACCAGCGAGAGGCCGACCCCGATCAGCGCCTGCGGCGGCAGGGTGAGGACCACCTCGGCCTTCGGCAGCAGCGCCAGACCGGCAAGGCCACCGGCGACGAGGATCGCGCCGGCTGCGGCGCGCGCCCGCGCGTCGGGAACCAGCGGGCCGATGCGGCTGCCGAGGATCGCGAACAGCGGCATCGCCGTGACCACGATCGCCGCCCCGATCGGGGTCAGCCGCCAGCCCTCGATCAGCAGCAGGACCAGCAGGAAGAGCGCCGCGGCGATCGCCGCCGAGACCATCGCCAGGGCGAGGTTGGCCAGCAGGTGGGGGCGGCCGGTACGGCGCACCTCGGTGGCGATGATCCCGGTCGCCGCCTCGTGTTTGGCGACGGCGAGGATCGGCACCGCGGCGGCGAGCGCCACCGGCACCTGGATCAGGAAGATCGACTGCCAGGAGACGAGCTCGGTTAGGACACCGCCAACCGCGGGCCCGAGCGCCGCCCCGGTGGCTCCGGCGCCGGCCCAGATCGCGGCGGCACGTCGCTCGGAGCCGACCGTGGCAGGCAGCAACTCGAGCGCGGCGGTGACCGCCGCGGCTCCGCCGAGCGCCTGCACGCAGCGTGCCACGATCAGGGTCGAGAGCTGATCTGAGAGGCCACAGGCGAGGCCGGCGCCGGCGAAGACGGCGAGCCCGACGGCAGCCGTGCGGCCGGGCCCAACCCGCCGCGCCAACAGCGCCGCCGGGACCGCGGCCAGCGCCATCACCAGGTTGAAGGAGATCAACACCCAGGTGACCCCGGCGACGCTGGTGTCGAGCTCGCGGTAGATCTCCGGCAGCGCCAGCACCACGATCGAGGAGTCGGCCAGAACCAGGCCGACCGCCAGCGCAAGGGCGGCAAGGCGCGGCCTCGGAGCGGCGGCCATCAGTAGCCCAGCTCCCGCGCGTATTCGTGCCGGTAGGCGTCTCGCTTCTCCAGCACCTGTTCGACGTAGGCGCGGGTTTCCGGGAAGTCGATGTCGTCGGTGGTCAGGTCGGAGCCCCCCCACTTGTCGGCATTGGCCGGGCCGGCGTTGTAGGCGGCAAGGGCGGCCGCCTCGTCGCCGTCGTAGCGCAGCAGCAGTTCACGCAGCAGGAAGGTGCCGTAACGAATGTTGATTTCCGGATCGGAGAGGTCGTCGAGCTTGAACGAAGTGCCGCCGCTGAGGCGCTCGATTTCGTTCGCAGCTTCCGGCGTTATCTGCATCAGGCCCCGGGCTCCGGCGCTGGAGGTCTGGTCGCTGAAGCGCGACTCCGAGTAGATCACCGCGGCGATCAGCGCCGCGTCGACTTCCTTTTCGCCGGCCTGCTGGCGGATGACGTCCTCGTGGCGCAAGGGCAGGGTCAGCTCCTGGATCGCCTGGTCGAACTTGCCGCTCGCCACCATCGCGCCGACAACGAGGCCGATCGCCACCGCGCCACCGCCGATCGCCAGGCGGCGGCGACGCCGCTGCTGCTTCCTCTTCATCGGCGCAGCCTCTCGACCAGGGCGGACAGCGCCCGCTCGAGGTCTTCGACGGAGCCGTCGTTGGCGATCGTGTGCTCAGCCCGAGCAGCCTTCTCCTCCTGGCTCAGCTGGCGCGCCTCGCGCTCGCCGACCAGGGCATGGCCGCGCGCCTCGGCTCGCTCCCGGCGTACCTCTTCGGAGGCGACGACGGCGACGGTGGTGTCGAAGGCGCCGCCCAGCTCCGACTCGAACAGCAACGGCACCTCGACCACGGCAATCTCGGTCTCCGCCGGCAGCGAAGCCAGCCAGGCGCCCATCCGCTCGCGGACCAAGGGGTGGATCTGCTGCTCGAGCCAGCCGATCTGCTCCGGGTCGGCGAAGACGATCTCGCCGATGCGCCCACGGTCGACCCGGCCTTCCGGCGCCACCTCCGGCCCCCAACGCTCGACCAGACGACCGCGCAGCGGCTCGGCATCAAGCAGCTCGTGGACGACCGCGTCAGCGGAGAGAGTCGCGGCCCCGAGCCGTCCAAACGCGGCCAGTGCCTCCGACTTCCCAGCAGCAATGCCCCCGGTAAGTCCTACCGTGAGCGGCGCCACAGCGCCGCTCAGTCCTGCTCGGACTCGCTCGCCTGCCCGTCGTCGTCACCGGCAGCCTCATCAAGGTCATCCGGAGAGTCCGGCCGCTCACTAACCGATTCGCCCTCATGAGCCTCACCGGCCTCATCCTCAGAGCCGTTCTCCTCGGCGACCTCAGCAACAGGCTCCTCAGCAGTCTCAGCCTCAACAGCCGGCTCCTCAGCGGGCTCGGCCCCAGGTGCAGGCTCCTCCTCGACAGCGGGCTCAGCCTCAGCATCGGGAGCCTCCTCAGCAGCCGGCTCCTCGGCGACCTCAGCCGCCTCGGCAGCGGGCTCCTCAGCCTCAGCGTCAGGGACCTCGGCGACCTCAGCCTCTACGGCCGAAGTCTCGTCAGTGGCTTCAGCGGCCTCTTCCGCGGGTGGCGTCGAGGGTGAGCTCTCTGGCGGGTGAGCCAGAGAGTCATCCTCTACGACAGGACCCGCGGGCTCGGCCTCTGAACTCTCAGTCGTCCCTTCCGCAGCAGCCAGCTGATCCCCCAGGTCCCCCATCGGCATGTTCTGCCCCTCGACCCTCTTGATGCTCAGCGAGAGCCTGCGCCGCTCTTCGTCGATCTCGAGGATCTTGACGTTGAGGTTGGTGCCCGGCTCGACCACTTCGCTCGGGTTCTCGACGTGGTGGTCGGCGAGCTCGGAGATATGAACCAGGCCCTCGACGCCGGGAAGGATTTCGACGAAGGCGCCGAAGGCGACCACCTTGGTCACGGCACCCTCGAGCACGTCGCCCGGGCGGTGGGTGCTGACGACGCGCTGCCAAGGATCCTCTTGGGTCTGCTTGAGACCAAGCGAGATGCGCTGGCGGTCGCGGTCGATGTCGAGCACTTTGATCCGCACCGTGTCGCCGATCGAGACGACTTCGGAGGGGTGGTTGACGTGGCTCCAGGAAAGCTCGGAGATGTGGATCAGGCCGTCGATCCCGTCGAGGTCGACGAAGGCACCGAAGTCGACGATGTTGGAGATCTTGCCTTCCACCACCTGGCCCGGCTCCAGCTTGCCGAGGATCTGCTCGCGGACCTCCTTGCGCTCCTCCTCCAGCACCGCGCGGCGCGAGAGGACGACGTTGTTGCGGCTGCGGTTGAGCTCGATCACTTTGCACTCGAGCGTCTGGCTCATGAACTCATCAAGGTTGTGGACCCGGCGGATGTCAACCAGCGAGGCGGGCAGGAAGCCGCGCACCCCGAGGTCGAGGATGAGGCCGCCCTTGACGACCTCGATGACACTGCCTTCGACCGGTTCGCCGGACTCGGCGGCAACCTCGATGCGGCGCCAAGCCTTCTCGAAGCGGGCGCGCTTCTTGGAGAGGACGAGGCGACCCTCGGCGTCCTCCTTGGTGAGGACGAGGGCGTCGACCTCCTCCCCCAGCTCGACCTCCTCGGCCGGATCGACCGACTTGCGGATCGAGAGCTCGTTGGAGGGAATGACCCCCTCCGACTTGTAGCCGATGTCGACCAGGACCTCGTCTTTGTCGATCCGCACGACCTTGCCGTTGACGACGTCGCCCTCCTCGAAGGAGACGATCGTCGCCGCGTAGTTCGGGACGATCTGGCCGTCGATTTCGAGCAGCAGGCCGCCGGAACCGTCGACGGGAGTCGCGGTAGCGGCAGGGGCGATCAGGGTGTCGGTCGGGGACACGGCGGCGAATAATGGCAGAATCGTCGCCGATGCCGATTAGAGCGACGAAGCGGGGCGAAGAGCGCACCCCCCTGGACGGAAAATGTGACGTCCTGATCTGCGGCGCCAGCTTCGCCGGACTCACCGTGGCACGCGAGCTAGCCGGCTCTGGGGCTCAAATTATGGTGCTCGACCGCTACGAGATCGGCGAGCGTCAGACCTCGGCCTGCGGCATCCCGACCGAGTGGCTGCGACAACTCGGCCTGATGGGCGCTGAGCGTCAGCGCTTCGACTCGTTGCTGATGCACACCCCCCACGGCGACGCCCGCTACCGGTTGCCGTGGAGCTTCTCCACCTTCGATTACCGCGAGCTCTGCGAGCTGCTCTGGCGCGACTGCGACGCGACCTTCGAGACCGCCAAGGTCAACGGCCGCGCCGCGGCGGCCGACGGCGACGGGACGATCGAGATCGACACCGATCGCGGCACGATCTCCGCCCGACTAGTGGTCGACGCGCTGGGCTGGCGCCGGGTACTGGCCAGCGGTGACGGCCACCAGCCACCCGACGCGCCGCTTTCGCGCGGCCTCGAGGTGCACCCGAACGGCAACGACGAGGACCTCGAGATCTGGATCGATCGCCGCTACGTACCCGCCGGCTACGGCTGGTCCTTCCCGGCCGGCGACGAGGTTCGAGTCGGCGTCGGCTCCTTCGACCCGAGCTTCCACGTCCGCAAGACGACCGAGCTGCTGGCCGAGGACCTCGGCCGCGACAAGGTCCGCTACCAGGGCAACTGGATCCCGCACAAGCTGCGCCGGGCGACCGAGGGCGGCGTCTTCTTCGTCGGCGACTCGGCCGGCCACTGCCTGCCGCTGACCGCCGAGGGGATCAGGACCGCGCTCTACTTCGGGATCGCTTTGGGCAGGGAGATGCGCGGCGTCGTCGAGGGCCGCCAGGATCGTGCCCAGGCGGCCCAGCGCTACGCCGAGTTCAACGACTCCCACGAGTGGAAATTTCGCTGGATGCTGCGAGTCCAGAAGCTGATTCCGCGGGTGCCGCCGCGACTGCTCGGCCCGGCGATCCGGGCGATGCGCTCGAAGCGCTTCATCGCCTGGTCCTTCCGGCACTACCTGAACATCGCCCCGCCCGAGTACGTTGCCTCAGCGGACGATCAGGAACGTCCCCGCCAGCAGCAGGGCGATGCCGGCGATGCGCTCGGGGCTGAGCGCGACCTCGTCCAAGCCGAATAGGCCGAGGCGGTCGATCACGACCGAGGCGGTGAGCTGGCCGGTGACGGTGGCCGCGGCGACGCCGCCGGCACCGATCACGGAGACGGCGACCAGCGCGTTGGCGACGTAGACGGCGCCGAGCAGGCCGCCGAGCAGGTAGTACCAGCTGACGTCGAAGGTCGCGCTGAGG
>DASYLY010000042.1:0-10752 GCA_036009365.1 Solirubrobacterales bacterium | reverse complement strand
CCGCAGCGAAGGTGCCGGCGGGGGTGGAGGGGTTGAAGTTGGTGAGGATCTTCGAGCCGGAGGCGATGTCGCCGGTTGCCTCACCGGGGCAGGCGCGGGGGATAGTCGGGCACTCCGAGGCGAGCAGCTCTTCGATCTGGGCCCCGCCAGGAGTCTCTTCGCGGACCATGATCCGCTTTTTGTTGGGGACTTCCAGGCATTCCCCGGTAGGCGGTTGGGAGGGACGGGTGGAGAAGTAGGTGTGGGTGCCGTCAGCGGAGATCGCGCCCTGGTTGCGAGTGCCGTTTTGGAGGTTCAGGTTTTCGCCGGTGATCGTCTCCATGCCGCCAAGACGGGCGCCGCAGTTGCCGCCCCAGGCTTTGCCGCCTGAGTCCTTGGCAGCGAGATGCAGGCTGGGGTGGCCTTCGGGGTCGAGCTGGGCGAGGTAGAGGTTGAAGTCCTCGCCCTGGCCGGTGGGCACGGGGTCGCCGGGGAGGAAGATGCCGAATCTTTGACCTTCCGGGCTGAGGTAGACATGGGAGTGATCGGCAGAGGCTCCAATGAATCCAGGGCCCCCAGAGGTGGTGAGGTTGACGAGGTCCGGTGAGAGTGCCGTGCGGGAGATGCCGAGGCCGGCGGTGAAGAACTTCAGCTCTTCAGAGCTGGTGCGAATCAACTGCACCCAGCTGGTCAGGCCGGGGTCGAAGCTGAGCCCGCCGAAGGAGCCGCCGAATTCAGGGTCGACCGGGGGGGTGACGCATTCACTACGCCAGCCGCCTTCGGGGTCGCGGATGGCGATGAAGCCGTCGCCGCCGATCCCGTTGATATTGGGGCAGCTGCCGAGGGTGGCGGCGGAGTTGAAGAGGACCCGGTCGCCGTCGGGGCTGAGAGCGTTTGCACCAACGCCCAGCCGGGCGCTCTGATTTCCCTTTTTCGACGGACTGGCCTGCTCCAAGGCGAGGCAGTCCGGCAGTCGCACCACTTCGATCCCCTGCTCGGCGCGGATCGCGGCGTTGGCGCAGGAGTCGGCGGGAGCGCTACCGGTGGTGAAGATACGGTCTTTGCCCTGCGTGGAGCCGCGGACATTTGAGGCGAAGAGGCGGAAGTGGTAGGTGGTGTTCGGTTCAAGCGGCGCGGTGGCGGCGGTGACCGCCACGGGTGCGTTGCCGGTGCCGATGCTTGCCGCCGAGGGCGTGCAAGGGGCGGTCTTTCCGTATTCGGCGCTGGTGCCGTAGGCGAAGTGGCAGTCGCTCAGCGCGATCCCTTCGGGGTCGACCCGTCCTTCGAGGGTGAAGGTGTCCGAGGGTCCTTCGGTGGAGCCGTCGTTGAAGGCGGTGGGGGGGTTGGGAGCGAGGGTGAAGAAGCTCTTGGCTTCTTCACCGGAACCACCCGCGTTTGAGGCGATGACGCGGTAGAAGTAGAGGGCATCGGGGTTTAGGCCCGTGAGCGAGAAGCTGACGTCAGCAGGGATAGAGCCGGGGCCGGGGACTGGGCTGCAGGCTTTGGTGAAGCCATAGGCGGTGGTGGTGCCGTAGTCGATCCGGCAGGCGGTCAGGGGGCTGGAGTTGGGGCCGGAGTTGGGGTTGACCTTGGCTTTGACCGAAGCGGCGATCTGGCCCGCTTCGGCGCTCGCCTCGCTCACCGACGGCGCCGTGGGCAGGCTGGCGAAGGTCTTGTCGTCGGTGTTGGCGCTGGTGCCGTCGCCGTTGGTGGCCTTGAGCAGGAAGTGGTAGGTGGTGTCGGGGGTCAGGCCCGAGAGCGAGGCGCTGACGTCGACGAGGGTTTCGCCGGCTCCGACCGTGGCGGCGTCGGGGACGCAGGGGGCGCTTTGGCCGTAGGCGGTGGTGGTGCCGTAATCGAAGTGGCAGTCGGTGATCTGGACTTCGTTGGGATTGACCTTGCCAGCTACTTTGGCGGTGGTCTGGGCGATCTGGGTGGCACCGGCGGTGGTGACCGCTTCGGGGTTGTTGACCGAGGCGGTGGTGAAGGTGACCTCGCTGCCGTTGGTGGTGCCCACCGAGTTGCTCGCCACCGCTCGCACGTGGTATTCGGTGCCGAACTGCAGACCGCTCACGTTGGCGCTGACGGCGACGGGGTTGTTGCCCGAGCCGAGGCTGGGCGGGGTGCAGGGGGCGCTGGCGGGGGTGTTGGCGCCAACGAAGCTGTTGCCGTTGCCCTGGTAGGCAACGTGGGTCAGATACTCGAAGTGGCAGTCGGTTACGGTCGCGAAGGCGGGGTTGACGGTGCCGTGGAGGGTCGCCTTGAATTTGCTGATCGCGGTGGCGGCACCGGTGGTGACGTCGGGGGTCGAGGGGACCTGGGTGTATTTGAGGGCTTTTTTGTTGGTTTTGTCGCCGACGTAGAGGCTGGTGCCGTAGGCGGAGAGGCCGCGGCTGGCGCCGCTGGAAGGCAGCGCGAATTCAGCGCGGGGGGTGGCAACCGTGGTCGGACCGGCGGGGATCGTCGCGGGGTCGTATTCCTGGATCCGGTTACCGCCGGCGCCGGCGGTAACCGCACCCGCGCTCAACGCCAGGTTGCCGCTGGGCAGGATCGTCAGCGCTTCGGGGCGCGGTTCGGTGGCGCTGAGCCCGGTTCCAGAGGGCTTGAACTGCTTGATGAAGTTACCGGTTTTGGCGAAGACCGAGACGACGTGGCGGCCCTGGTTGGCGCCAAGCGTGGCGGGACTCTCCGAGATATAGAGGTTGCCACTCGCATCGACGGCGAGGTTGCCGCCTTCCTGGCTGGTCTCGGGGGCCGTGATGCCTTGCAAGAGGAAGTCGAATTCACCGTCTTTGTGCTGGGGGTTGTTGTTCGTCGTGCCGGGGTTGGGGTTGCCGCATTCGGTGCGGGGGGCGCCAGCGCCAGTGGAGGTGTCGGTGGCGGTGCCGGTGATCTGGCAGATGTAGGTGGGACTTGGGGAACCCCCCACGCCGGCCGCCTGGAATTTGTCGATCTTGGTCCTGAAGTTGGGGCTTGAGCCAGTGGTGATCGAAACGTAGAGGTAGGGACCGCCGGGAGTACTGCTGTCGATCGCAACACCGGTGGTTAGGTTGAATTTCTCCGGCGCGCCGAAGTTAACCGGGGGCGGGCTGGCGCCGGCGCTGTTGCTGGCGTTGCCTTCGCTCTGGCCGAGGTAGGAGCCGGTGGCGCCATCGTAATAGGCGAGGCGGGAGCCAGCCGTGACGATGTAGAGAATGTGAGTCACGGGATCGACAGCGATGCCTCTGGCGGCGGCGGCGATCGCGCCGCCTTTGGTCCCCCCCGCAGAGGGACCGGCTTTGCAGACATCGACGGGAGTCGAGTTGGCTGGTTCGCAGACCTCCGCCCCAGCGCCAACGGTCTCATGCTGGCCGCTGGTGACCACGTCGACGCCGAAGGCGCGCACGAAGGTGCCGGCGGAGTTGTACTGATTGACCCGGAAGTTGCCAGTGTCGAGCAGGTAGACGTGGCCGCTGGTCGGACTGCCGGTCGAGGTGTCGACGGCGACGCTTTTGATTTCGCCGCACTGGTCGCCGCCGACGCCGACGGCGGAGCAGAGACTGGAGGAGGTGGAGTAGGAGCCGGCGGCAGAGGCGCTGGATGCCCACAGGGCTAGTAGGAGGGCGATCGCGGTGAGGAGGGCGATCGTGAGCTTGCCTGCGGGCGCACCACTCCCTCTGGAGTTATCGGAGGCGCCAGGGGCCGCGAAAACACCGCCACAGCGGACACGGCTACTGCAAATGCCGGGGATCGATCCCACGGCGGGTGCCTTCGGGTAGCGTCTCACGTAGCTCTCTCCTTCGTCCCGTGGCCGCCCTCCTCTGCCCTGACCCCGCCACTGTGGCATAGGTCCCCTGACTTGGCCGGGCGGCCGTTTCTCTCTCCTGCCTCCGA
The DNA here is from genome assembly GCA_036009365.1 of Solirubrobacterales bacterium. GTDB lineage: Bacteria > Actinomycetota > Thermoleophilia > Solirubrobacterales > 70-9 > VAYN01. Next base: position 6,900 of record DASYLY010000042.1, on the reverse strand, counting down.
GCAATTCCGCCTCTCGCTGCTGCGGACCCTCGCTCGTCGTCTGTTGAAATAAGAACATAGACGGACCAGTTTGTCAATTTGACTTCCTGCCAGGGGCACATTTTGGGCACTTGGAAGTGGGGGAAATCTGTTTTACAATGCGGGCTAGGGAACCGGAGGAGGAAATGAAACACAAGCTCTCATTAAGTCGCCCGCGTACCGCTTAAGAGTCTCTAGATGGTCGCTAGGAGCAGCTCCGAGATGCCGGGATATCGTCCGCCCACGATGGTGCAAACGCCTTGGGGGAATGCGGCTCAGCTGCGGGAGAAAAAGCTGCCCCCAGGGCGGGGAACCCCCCGCGAGGAGGCCGAGCGCAACCAGCGCGAGCGGCTGTTCGCGGCGATGGTGGCGACGGTCGCAGAGAAAGGCTACGAGGCGACCACCGTCGCCGACCTGGTCAAGCTCTCCGGGGTCTCGCGCAGCGCCTTTTACCGCCACTTCGAGGACAGGCAGGCCTGTTTCCTGGCGGCAATCGAAGCGATAGTCGAGCCGGCGTTGAAGCGGCTGACCGGCGAGGAGACCGCCCCGGCCGGGCCCGAGCAGGCCCAGCGGGCCTTCGCGCTGCTGATCGAGCTGATCGTCCGCCAGCCGGCGGCGGCGAAGATGTGCGTGGTCGAGATCTACGCGGCCGGGCCCGAGGGGGCGGCGCTGGTCGACCGGATGATGGACTCGGCGACCGAGCTGGCCCAGCGGTTGCTCGAGCAGGTTCCCGAGCGCCGGGGGCTGCCACCGGACCTGGTGCGGGCGATCGTCGGCGGCATCCAGAAGGTGATCCACAAGCGGCTCTACCGCGGCCAGGAGGAGGAGCTGCCGGACTTGGTGCCGCAGCTCTGGGAGTGGATCTTCCGCTACCCGGTGCCGCCGGGACCGCTGCGGGCGACGCGCCGGCGCAGCGTCAAGGCGCTGCCATTCGAGGAGCGCCAGGCCCTTTCCAACCACCCGGAGCGGGTCCTGCGAGCGCTGGCCGCGGTCGTCGCCGAAAAGGGCTACCCGGACACGACCGTGGCCGAGATCGTCGAACGGGCCCAGACCTCACAGCGCACCTTCTACGAGCACTTCAGGAACAAGGAGGACGCGATCGTCGCCGCCCTCGACAGTGGCTCCGCTCACATGCTCGCCACCGCCCTGCCGGCCTTCCGCCGCGCCCCCGACTGGCAGCACGCCGTCCACGACACGATCGAGGCGATGTTCGCCTTCGGCGCCGAAGAGCCAGAGTACGCCCGGCTGGGCGGGGTCGAGATGTACGCGGCGGGCAAACGGGCGCTCGACCAGCGCGAGGTGGTGACCGAAGGCATGGAGGGCCTGCTGGCCCCCGGCTACGAGCTCGCCCCCGACACCCCCCCGATCGCCGCCGAGGCCGTCGGCGGCGCCCTCTACTCGCTGCTCTACGACCACGTCAACAAAAAAGGGCCGGCGACGCTGCCGAGCCTGGTGCCGACCCTGGTCTACGTCACCCTGGCGCCGTTCCTCAGCGCCGAGGAGGCCTACGAGGTGGCGATCGGCTGAGGAAGTAGCACCAGCGAAGGAGCGAACTTCCCGCTCGGGGATCAGGAATATCTGGCATGTTTTACAGCAGAAAAACTTGCCAGATACGCTAACCTGGTGCTATGCCGAAGCCAAAACGAAGTGGCCGGGGGCCCAGCCCCAACAGCACGGCGACGCGCGTCTACGAGCGGGTACGGGCGGGCGGAGAGCGCTATTGGTCGCTGTCGGACTTTCGCGATCTGCCGGCAACTGCCGTCGCACATGCTCTCTCTCGCCTGGCAGGTAAAGGTGAGCTGCAGCGCATGCGCAAGGGGCTCTACTACCGAGCCAAGCAGACCGCCATCGGCCCGACTGGACCAAGCGCCAGCGCGGCGGTCGCTCACAGCCTGAGCGCGCCGCTTCACCCCGCCGGGCTGAGCGCGGGGGCCGCATTGGGATTTTCGACGCAGAATCCGGCTCGCCCCGAGTTCGCGACGCCAGCCAGTGCCGCGCCTGGCACGCTGCGTAACGCCACCGTGCGCACGCGACGCCCTGCCTCCCGTTTTGAGCTCGGCGCATCCGACGGCGCCTTGCTCGAGCTTTTGCGCGACCGTGCGCGCTACAGCGACCTATCCCCCCAGGAGACGGCGCGGCGCCTCGTTTCGATGCTCTCCGACCAGTCGCGTTTCGAGCGACTCGCGAAGGCCGCCCTCTCGGAGCCGCCACGCGTACGAGCCATGCTCGGCGCGCTCGGCGAGCAGGCCAATGCTCCGGCCACCGCGCTCGGCGAACTGCGTGAGAGCCTCAACCCGATCAGCAGGTTCGACTTCGGCATATTGACCGCACTGCCCAACGCGCGCGCGTGGCAAGCGCGATGAGACTCGCGGAGCACCCCGATTTTGCCGCCTTCCTAACCGCGGCTGCAGACTCGAGCCTGCCGGAGACCTTCGTTGAGAAGGACTATTGGATCACGGAGATCCTGCGCATGATCGCCACGACCCTCGGCGAGCGTGCCGTCTTCAAGGGCGGCACCAGCCTCTCGAAGGGGTGGAACCTGCTTGACCGCTTCTCCGAGGACATCGACCTCTTCGTCGACCCGGCGGTAGAGCCATCGCTTGCCAACGACCGGGCAATCAACCGGGGCGATGAAAAACCTGAACCGCAATGTCACCGCCCCGGCGCTTCAAGGGTTCCCGCCGACCGTCCGTCTTGAGCCGGGCATCCAGAGCGGCAAGCAGCCGACCGCGAGAGTCGAGATCTCCTCGATCGTTGGCGATCTCTTGATCGAACGCGATGCCGTTGACGAGCTTGGTGTCGAGGGGATCCAGCCTTTCGAGATGACCCTGCTGCACTTCCGCCGCACGTTCGTCGAGAAGCTCTTCGCCATCCACGGCAAGGTCGAGCGCCTCAAAGAGGACGGCGCACCGCTGGGTCGCGACGTGCGCCACTACGCGGATCTCTATGTCCTCGCCGGCCGTCCCGAGGTAACGGCGATGCTCGAGTCGAACGAGTACGAAGAGATCAAGGTCGATTACGACGAGAAGAGCCGTACTTTCTTTCCTGACAGCTACCGCCCGCCGCCTGACCTCTCCTTCGCGAACAGCAACGCGCTCTTTCCATACGATGAACTACGAGCTGCCATCGAGCCCGGATACGAAGAGGAGTGCCAACGACTCTTCTTCCGCTCTCACCCAGGGTTCAGGGAGGTACTTGGACGATTCGCCGAAATTCGGGCCCTGCTCTGAGCGCGGCGCTGGATGACAACCTGGTGCCGACGCAGGTCTACGTCACCCTGGCGCCCTTCCTCAGCGCCGAGGAGACCGGCGATCTGCCGCATGAGGAGCCATTTCAGACCCCAGCCCTATCGGTTGGCAAACCACGGCTGGAGACCTTCGATGACATCGCCGAGGCTCTGGCGCTGGGAGAACGGGGTGAGATCCTCGGCGACCTCATCGCTCCTGCCGTCGATCCCAGCGAGTGGAACGTGTTGCGCGACTAGAGAAGCGAGATCGGACAGGCAGCCAGACGGTCGCCAAATGGACGGCCCATGAGCTGGCTCAGCCCGGCAGCTCCCCCACCAGCCGCGCCAGCACGGCCCGGGCCTGCTCGAGGACGCGGCGGTCGCCGCTGAGGCGGAAGCGGGAGTTAGCACCCATCACCACCGCGTAGACCTCGAAAGCGAAGCGGTCGGGGTCGGTGTGTCCGGCGATCTCGGCCTGGCGCTCGAGGCCGGTGACCCAGGCGTCGAGAGCGGCGGCGATCGCGTCACGGACGGGGCCAGGCCGGTCGTCGTACTCGGCCGAGGTAGCACCCCAGAAACAGCCGCCGCTGTACAGGTCGATGTGGTCGAGATAGCCCTCGGCCATCGCCCGCAGCCGCGGCGCCCCGTCCGGCAGCCGCCGGGCCGGCTCGACGACCACCTCCCGGAACCGCTGCGCCGCCGCCTCGACGGTCGCCAGCTGCAGCTCCTGCTTGGAGCCGAAGTGGGCGAAGAGGCCGCTCTTGCTCATCTTCAGCTCCGCCGCGAGGCGGCCGATCGTCAGCCCCTCCAATCCCTCGACCGAGGCCAGGTCGACGGCGCGTTCGAGGATCGCCGCGCGCGTTTCGGCGCCCTTGCTGTCGGCTCCACCCGCCCGCTCTACCGTCGCGCTCACCGAGGTCAGGCTACAGAAAAGCACGAACGTTCGTGCAAATCGCTTAGGATGCCGCGGTCAAGGTTTCCCGTCCGGGAACAACGCTTCGAGGGAGGATCGATGAGCACGCACACGGTGAAGAAGATCGACGACATGGAAGCCATCTTCCGCGGTGGCTTCAGGCGCGCCCGCGCCGAGCTGGGAGTCGAGTCGTTCGGGATGCAGGTAATCGAGCTGCCGCCCGGCTATGAGAAATACCCCGAGCACGACCACGCGCATGACGGCCAGGAGGAGGTCTTCGTCGCCCTCCGTGGCAGCGGTGAGATCGAGATCGCCGGCGAGCGCTACCCGCTCGACAGCGACCACATGGCGCGGGTCGCACCTGAGACCAAACGCAAGGTCTGGCCGGGCAGCGACGGTCTGCGCATGTTGGTAATCGGCGGCATTCCCGGTAAGGCGTACGAGATCTCCGACCTCACCAAGCTGGGCGAGCCCGACCCGATGGCGGCGAGTTAGGGCCTGACCCAGGCTCTAGGCTGCCGGTGTGCTCCGACGCGCACCTCTTCTAGCCGCGTTACTGGCGGTCCTCGCGCTCGCGGCCCCCGCAACCGCGGGCGCGGGAACCGCCCCCCACCGCGACGACCCGATCGTCGTCATCGTCGGCGACGTCACCGTCCCCGCCGGGAAGACGGTTGAAGGGGTCTTCATCGCCCAGGGCGACGCCCGGATAGCCGGTCGCGTCGACGGCGACGTGATGGTGGCGAGCGGCGACGCGCTGGTCACCGGCACGATCGACGGCGACCTCGTCACCATCGACGGCCAGGCCCGCCTGCTGCGTACCGCCCAAGTTGGCGGCGACGTCCGCTACAGCGAGGAACGACCGGTCGTCTCGCCGCTTGCCAGGGTCGACGGCGACGTCACCGACGAGGACTGGTCGAGCGCGGTCGACCTCCTGCCCTTCGTCGGCGGCTTCCTGATCTGGCTGGCGGTCGGTGTCTCCTTCTTCATCCTCGGTGGTCTGCTGCTGCTGGTCGCACCGCGCGCCGCCGACACCCTCTACGAGCGCTCGCGGGAACGGGTCGGACCGCTGATAGCAATCGGCATCGCGATCCTGATCTCGCTGCCGATCGCCGCCTTCGTCGCCGCGATAACCCTGGTCGGCCTGCCGCTGGCGTTCGGCATCCTGCTGGCGATGGCGCCGCTGGTGGCGGTCGCCTACGTCGCCGCCGCCTACGTCCTCGGCCGCGCCGTCGTCAAGGCGCCTCGCCATCGCGTGCTCTCCTTCCTCGCCGGCCTGGCGATCCTGCGGGCGCTCGCCCTCGTGCCGATCCTCGGCATCTTCGTCGGGCTCGCCGCAGTTATCTTCGGCCTCGGCCTGCTCGGCGCCGCTATGGGCGCGGCTCGGGAGCCGGCGACCGCGGCTGGTACCCCGGACAGCTGAGGACAGGGATCCGCGGGTAGCGGGGGTAGGCCGGGTCCTCTCGCGAGCGCAGGCAGAGCGAGAACACCGAGCCGCGCGTGTTCGGCACCAGCTGCTGGTGGACGCAGGCGTCACAGAGCCCGTTGGCGGACACGCGGGCGATGGTATCCCGCAAAGTACGGGGACCGGACCGGCCCCTGCCGCCTTGGTCCGGGCTAGCTTTGCCTGGTGAGCGACGGCGGAACTCTTTTCGACACCGAGGGCGGCAGTCACTCGACCACGATCGAGGTGCTGCGGATCATCTTCAAGGCCGACGACGACGGCTACGCGGTCCTGGAAGTGCGCGATGCGGAGTCCCGCGACAAATACCCGCTGGTCGGCCCGGTTGCCCACCTCAACCCCGGTGACCGAGCCGAAGTCGGCGGCGAGTGGCAAACCCACACCACCTACGGGCGACAGCTGCGGGCGATGCGGGCGGTGCCGATGGACCCCGAAGACCGCGAGGGCCGGATCGCCTACCTCGCCTCGCTCCGCAACATCGGCCCGGCGCGGGCCAAGCGCCTGGTCGACGAGCACGGTGAGGAGGTGATGCAGGCGATCGCCGCCGATCCGGCGGGCGTCTTCGGCTCGCTGCGCGGGGTGAGCCCGCGGCACGCCGACGCCGCCGCCGAGTCCTGGCACGCCAGCCGGGCAATCCGCGACCTTCACGTGCAGCTCGCCCCGCACGGCCTCGCCCACTTGGCGGCAGCGATCCACGCCCGCTTCGCCGAGGACGCGATGGTGGTCCTGCACGAGGATCCCTACCGGCTGACCGAGGTGGATGGGGTCGGCTTCGCCCGCGCCGACAAGATCGCCCTCGCCGGCGACGTGCCGCCGGAATCGCCGCGACGAGCCCAGGCCGCGGCGGTATTCGTCCTCGCCGAGGCGGAGCAGAGTGGCAGCACCTACCTGCCGCTGGAGGAGCTGGCACAGCGCGCTGGCCGGCTGCTGGGGGTCGCCGCCGACCCCGACGTGCTGATCGAGGCGCCGGGGCTGGCAGTGGTCGGCGACCACGCCTACCGCGAGCGCACCCTCGAATCGGAGATCGGAGTGGCGAAGACGCTGCTCCGCCGTCTCGCGGCTCCGGCCCACCTCGACTACGAGCCGGACGAAACCCCGCCCCAAGACGAGGAGCACTCGCAGGGCCTGACGCCGGAACAGTGGGCCGCCGTGCTCGGCACCTTCGCCGCCCGGGTCAGCGTCGTCACCGGTGGGCCCGGCGTCGGCAAGACCCTGACCACCGAGGCGATCGTCGGCGAGGCGGCCAAGGCCGACCTGAGGATCGCCCTCTGCGCGCCGACCGGC
>DASYLY010000041.1:0-31497 GCA_036009365.1 Solirubrobacterales bacterium | reverse complement strand
AGGACGAGACCGACCCCCGCGCCGCCGCCCTGCGCCAGCTCACCAACGGCGATTGGTTCGTCCGCGGCCACGTCTCGCTCGGCGACCTCGAAGACGCCGGGATCGAGCTGCCGGTCGACTCCGACGCCTACAACTCGATCGGCGGCTACGTCTTCGGCGAGCTCGGGCGGCTGCCGAAGAGGGGCGACACGATCGCCTCCAACGGCTACACGATCCGGGTCGAGTCGGTGCGGGAGAACCGCGTCGAGGCGGTCCGGATCAGCGGCTCGGGCTCCGGCCAGAGCCGCTGATCACGCTGGCACCAGCCTCTACTCGATTGCGTCCAGGTCCTCGAGGTCGGCGATGTCGCGGCTGCGCCCGGCGGCTTCCTTCATCGTCCGGAGATCCTCGACCGAGCAGACGGCGACGCTGACACCGAAGACCTCGGCCTCGGTCGCGCGCGAACGCAGCTCATCGTAATTCGGAACGCCTTCGAGGCCCTGGACGATGTCGAGCCGGCCGAGGTCGGTCTCGATCGCGACCTGATCTCCGCTCGCGATTGCCGCGGCAATGGAAAAAGCGCTGCCGAGCAGGGCTTCGCCCCGTTGAACGCGCCCGCCCGCCGCCACCGCGACCTCGGCGATGCGTTTCAGGTTCTCGTCCTCCTGAGCGACGACCACGTCGACGTCCTTGGTGCCGCGCACGACCCCATGGGCGCCAAGGGCGAGGCCGCCGACGAGGACGAACTCAGCCCCGGCATCCACCAGGCGCCGCAGGATCTCGTCGAACGAGGGGCTGGTCACTGGCGCTTCGCGGCGTCCGCCGTCTTGATCAGCGCATGGCTGAGGGAGATCGTCTCGACCAGGTTGATCGCAATCGGCCGCCTGGCGTCTTCTCGAAGTCGGCGCCGGCGCACCGACGCCGCCTCGGCAGCCGGTCCAGAGTCAGGTTTCCGGTTCTGATTCATCGCCTTCTGATCGTACCTCCGGCCCCGGTTCCGTCCGCGCCTCTTCCTAGCTTTTCCGGGCAACCCGCGCCCCGCCCGACCTTTGGAGGTTCGATATGTGGGTTGTCCGCCTGACCGACAAGCAGCTCGAGGTCCTGAGGGCGCTGTTGCGCTCCGAGGAACACCTCGGCCCAGCACTGAAGGGTTCGATCGAGGCTCTCGACCTGGCCCGCTGGGATGAGCTCCCCGTGGCCGAGCTGCCCTGGGAGGAGGTCGAGATCGTCGCCCGCAAGCAGGGCGTCTCCGAGGCCGACGTGGTCTGGGACCTCAGCGGCAAGCAGCACCGGCAGCTGGGCTGAGCGCTGCCGCGATGGGTCAGCGAGCTTCGTGGGCGCTACGGCGCTTCTACGCCTTGGCGTGAGCGACACGGTGGCTGCCCTTCCCTCTATGGAGCGCATGACGGGGGATCGCATTCCGGGCGGCGCAGCTCCGCGCCGAGCACGCTGGCTTTCGTATTGCCGATGCTTTCGTCGCCGCCACCGCGCAACTGCGCGGGCGGAGCTGCTCAGCTGCGGACGAGCGCCTTCGCGCTGTGCCTCAGTCGTAGGTGTAGAACCCGGCGCCGCTCTTGCGGCCGAGTTCGCCCTTGCCGACCTTCTCGACCAGCAGGCCCGGCGGCTCGCTGGCGACCTCGCCGTTGTCGGCGTAGAGGGCGTCGCCGATCGCCTTGGAGACGTCGAGGCCGACGAAGTCGAGCAGGGCCAGGGGCCCCATCGGATGGCCGGCACCGAGCTTCATGCAGGTGTCGACCTCGCCGGCCTCCATGCCGGTCCGCTCGATCAGGCGCACGGCTTCGAACAGGTAGGGGAAGAGCAGGCGGTTGACGACGAAGCCGGCCTGGTCGGGGACCTCGACCGCGGTCTTGCCGAGCGCGGCGCACCAGGTCAGGGCTTTCTCGCGGGCGCCAGCGGCGCCGTCGGGGAAGCAGACCTCGATCAGCTTCATCCGCGGCACCGGGTTGAAGACGTGGAGGCCGTAGAGACGGTCGACTCCGGCCGCCGCGGCGATTGCGGCGATGCTCAGCGACGACGTCGTGGTCGCAAGGTCGGAGTTGGGGCAGGCCGCGTCGATCCGGGCGAGCAGCTCACCCTTGGGCGCGACCTCCTCGACGATCGCCTCGACGATGACGTCGCAGTCGGAGAGGTCCGCGGGGTCGGTGGTGACCCGCAGGCGCGACGGCTCGGCGCCCTCGATCTTGGCGCAGGCGGCGACCACTTTCTCCTCCGCGCGCCAGGCCGAAGCCTCGCTCCTCGCCAGCAGAATGGTGTCCGCCGTGGTCGTCGAGACGGCGGCCAGACCGGTGGCGATTGCCCCGCTCCCCGCGATCCCCGGACTCTCGTACCCCTGGTTAGCGCTCATTGCCCGGGTTCCTATCAGGAGTCCCGCGGCCCGTGCTCTGCGGGGCGTAGACTGGTTGACTGACCAGTCAGTCAGAGACGAACGGAGAGAGGCAGATGGCGGAGAACGGAAATGGCAGGTTCGGCGGCCGCGAGGTCGTCATCGTCGAGGCGGTGCGGACGCCGATCGGGCGCGGCCACGCGGAGAAGGGCTATTACAAGGACAAGCACGCCTCCAACCTCCTCGCTAAGACCTACGCGGAGTTGTTCGAGCGCACCGGTGTTGACCCGGCCGAGACCGGTGACGTGATCACCGGCTGCGCCCAGCAGTTCGGCGAGCAGGGAGTCAACATCGGCCGCAACGCCTGGCTCGAGGCAGGCTTGCCGATCGAGACGCCGGCGACGACGATCGACCGCCAGTGCGGCTCCGCCCAGCAGGCCGTCAACTTTGCTGCGGCCCAGATTGCCTCCGGCGTCCATGACGTCGTCGTCGGCTCCGGGGTCGAGCACATGGGGCACATCTCCTTCGCCGATGGCTACGAGGTGATGAAGGAGCACGGCAACCCGTTCTCCGCGGAGCTGATGGCCCGCTACAACCTGATCCCGCAGGGCCTCTCGGCGGAGATGATCGCCGACAAGTGGGAGATCTCCCGCTCCGAGCTGGACGAGTTCGGTTTGCGCTCCCAGCAGCTCGCCGCCAAGGCAACCGAGGAGGGTCGCTTCGAGCGCGAGATCGTCCCATTCGCCGTCAACGGCGACACCTACGTCACCGACCAGGGCCTGCGCGAGACCACCCTCGAGGGACTGGCCGGCCTCAAGCCCGCCTTCAAGGACGACGGCAAGATCACCGCCGGCAACTCCTCGCAGGTCTCCGACGGGGCTGCGGCGGTGCTGCTGATGGCGCGCGAGAAGGCCGATGCCCTGGGGCTGACGCCGCGGGCGCGGATCTTCGACCAGACCACGGTCGGCGTCGACCCCGTGATCATGCTGACCGGCCCGATCCCGGCGACGCAGAAGCTGCTCGAGCGCAACGGGATGGCGATGGAGGACATCGACCTGGTCGAGATCAACGAGGCCTTCGCCTCGGTCGTCGTCGCTTGGCAGCGCGAGCTCGAGCCGGATATGGACCGGGTCAACGTCAACGGTGGCGCGATCGCCCTCGGTCACCCGCTCGGTTCCACCGGCGCCCGCCTGATCACCTCGCTGCTGCACGAGATGGAGCGCACCGACAAGGAGATGGGCCTGGTGACGATGTGCTGCGGGGGCGGCCTGGGCACCGGAACGCTGATCCAGCGCGTCTGATCACTGCATTTACGTTTGACGTTCCCAACTAACTAAGGAGACTCGTTTGAGCAAGCGACTCATTGTGCTGTTCGCCGGTGTTCTGGCACTGGCGATCGTCGCCGGTTGTGGCAGCAGCGACGACAGCACCGATACCGATACCACGAGCGTCGACGTGACGATCACCAAAGAGCAGCTGATTGCCCAGGGTGATGCGATCTGCAAGCAGGGCAACGAAGAAATCGAAGAAGGCTTCGAAAGCTACGCGGAAGAAAACGGCATCCCCAAGAATCAGGAACCGAGCGACGAGCAGGGTGTTGAGATCGTCGAAACGGTGCTTGTCCCGAACCTCAAGACGCAGGCCGAACTGATCCGAGGCCTCGGTGCTCCCGAGGGCGACGAGGAGCAGGTCGAAGAACTGCTCGATTCGCTGGACGAAGCAGTCGAAACCGCCGAAGACGATCCGGAAGCGCTCTTCAACGAAGACACCGATCCGTTCGGCGACGTCAACCAGCAGGCGCAGGACTACGGCTTCAGCGAGTGCGGCGAAGAATGACCGCCGGCTAGCCCAGTGGGCTATAGGGCCTGGCGAGCAGCCAGGCCCTATAGCTCGCGCGATGGACCTGACGCTGTTTCCCGGGCCCCCCTTTACGGCAACCACATTGCTGTATTAGATTGGTCGGATTAGATCCAACTAATCATTGGGAGGAGATCAGGTGAGCAAGCGAATTATGGCGATGCTCGCGGGCGTCGTGGCGCTTGCGATGCTCGTCGGAGGCTGTGGTGGGAGTAGCGAGGACGAGAGTCTGACGAAGGCGGAGTTCATCAGTCAGGCCGACGCTATTTGCACGGAAGCCAACGAAGAATATAAAGCCGACTATGAAGCGTTCTTGGAGGAAGAAAGCATCGACAAAGAACAACTTCCCTCTGAAGCCCAGGGCCTCGAATTCCTGGAGGAAGCCTTCGCCAGCAATGCCGAGAATCGGCTCAATGCACTTCGGGATCTGAGCCCTCCGGCTGCCGACGAAAAAGAGGTTGAGGCATTTTTCGACGCGACTGAACAGGGACTCGAGAAAGTGGAAAAAAACGTCAAAACCCTTTACGACGACCCAACGACGTTCACTAAGGCCAGGGAGCTCGGGAGTGCTTACGGCTTCAAGGTTTGCGGCTTGAGTTAGTTCAGCGGCAGATATGCTCTCCTCCGATGGACCTGACGTTGTCACCATCGGAGGAGAGCTTTCGCGAAGAGGTTCGCGGCTGGTTGCAGGACAACCACCCCGGGCCTGAGCCGGAAGGATCGCTCGACGAGGTGATGGCCTTTCGCGGCGAGTGGCAGCTGAAGCTGCACGCCGCAGGGTGGGCCGGAATCTCCTGGCCAAAGGAGTACGGCGGCCGCGGCGCCACCCTGATCGAGCAGGCGATCTTCGTCAGCGAGTCGGCCCGCCAGGAGGCGCCGAGCCCGGCCAACGTGCTCGGCCTGGCGATGGGCGGCCCCGTCGTGATCGCCCACGGGACTGAGGAGCAGAAGCAGCGCTACCTGGAGCCGATCCTGACCGGCGAGGAGATCTGGTGCCAGGGCTTCTCCGAGCCCGAGTCCGGCTCCGACCTCGCTTCGTTGAAGACGCGCGCGGTCAGGGACGGTGACGAATGGGTCGTCACCGGGCAGAAGGTCTGGACGACCTTTGCCCAGTACGCGAAATGGTGCATGCTCGTCGCCCGCACCGACTCCGACGCACCCAAGCATCAGGGCCTCACCTATTTCCTGATGGACATGGAGCAGGAGGGCGTCGAAGCGAAGCCACTGGTCCAGATCACCGGTGAGGGCGAGTTCAACGAGGTCTTCATGGACGAAGCGCGGATCCCCGAGGCCAACGTCGTCGGCGGAGTCGGCAACGGCTGGAACGTGGCGATCACGACGCTGATGAACGAGCGCGCCGGTCTCGCCTTCGGCGCCATAGCCCAGATCCAGAACAGCCTCAGCCGGCTCGCCCGACTGGCCACCGAGGTCCGCGCCAACGGTGGCTCGGCAGCCGACGACTCCTATTACCGCCAGCGCCTCGCCCAGCTCTACATCGAGGCCGAGACGATGCGCCTCAATGCTTACCGCGGATTGACCAAGACGATGCAGTCGGGCATCCCCGGGCCGGAGGGTTCGCTCGGCAAGTGGCAGTGGGCCGACATCAACCAGGGGATCACCGAGTTGGCCTTGGATATCGAGGGTGCCTTCGCGCCGCTGGGGCGTGGCTCCGAGCACGCCCTCGGTAACGGCGCCTGGCAGTACGGCTTCCTGCGCTCGCGGGCCAACTCGATCGAGGGCGGGACGACGGACATCCTCAAGAACATCATCGCCGAGCGGGTAGTGGGCCTGCCGCGGCTGCGCTAGGAGAGCGACGTGTACTTCGACCTCACCGACGAGCAGCAGGCGATCAAGGCCACTGCCCACGACTTCCTCGCCTCCCGCTACAAGTCGGAGCGGATTCGTGAGCTAGCCGCAGGCGAGGATCCCTTCGACGCGGCCGGCTGGGCCGAGATGGCCGAGCTCGGCTGGACTGGGTTGGCCCTGCCCGAGGAGTGGGGCGGCCAGGGGCTGGGGATCGTCGACCTCGCCGTGCTCTTCGAGGAGATGGGCTACGCGCTCGCTCCCTCGCCGCTGCTCTCCAGCACGATCGTCGGCCTGGCGCTGGCGCACTGCGGCTCCGACGAGCAGCGCGACCGCTGGCTGCGCCCGCTCGCCGCCGGCGAGCTGCGTGCCACGCCTGCCCTCTGGGACGCGGGCTCGGCGGCGACACCGGGTGGCTTCACGCTGGAGGGGAAGGCTGACGGCGACGGGATCGTGCTCGACGGCGAGAAGGTGTTGGTAATGGACGCGGCCGGTGCCGACCTGTTCATGGTCGCCACCGCCGACGGCCGCCGCCACCTGGTCGAGAGCGGTGCCGACGGGGTGACGGCGAGCGAGGAAGCCTCGATCGACACCACCCGGCGCCTCTCCTCGCTGCGCCTCGACGGCGTCCGCGTCGCCGCCGCCGACACCCTGCCCGGCGAGGAGGCCGACTACTACCCCGTCTTCTTCCGCCTCTGCGTGGCCCTGGCGGCCGAGTCGACCGGGATCGCCCAGCGGACGATGGAGATGGCCGTCTCCTACGCCAAAGACCGTCAGCAGTTCTCGCGCCCAATCGGCGCCTACCAGGCGGTTTCGCATCGCTGTGCGCAGATGCTCCTGGAGACCGAGAACGCCCGCTCCGCCGTCTATGGCGCCGCCTGGGCCGCCGACGCCGAGCCCGAGTCGTTGCCTCTGGCCGCTTCGATGGCGAAGGCCTACGCCTCCGACGCCGGCTGGCGCGTTCCCAACGCCTCGATCCAGGTCCACGGCGGCATCGGCTTCACCTGGGAGCACGACCTCCACTTCTTCCTCAAGCGCGGCCGCGCCAACGCGGCGATGTTCGGCGACGCCAAGTGGCACCGCGAGCGGGTCGCCGAGGCAGTGCTCGCCCGCGCGGCCGAGCCGGCGGCAGCCTGAGCGGGTCGACTTATCGTTGCTATGCCTGAGAAAGTCGACCCGACGATGAGCGCGCTGGACAGGATCTCCGTCGCCGCGATCGGCAACTCGGTCGCCGACCTCGAGGCGGAGACGCTGCGAGCCGAGGCGGCCGGCGTCGAGTGCGTCTGGGCCCCGGAGCTGTTCCGCAGCGCCGCCACCCAGGCCGCCTACCTGGCGGCGAAGACCGAGCGGATCGACGTCGCCACCGGGATCCTCTGGGCCTTCACCCGCAGTCCCTTCATCCACGCCGTCACCGCGCTCGACATCGACGAGATGTCCGGCGGGCGCTTCCGCCTGGGGATGGGCGCGGGCGTCAAGCGCCTCAACGAGACCTGGCACAACGCCGACTACGGCAAACCGGCGCCGCACCTGCGCGAGGCGATCGAGGCGACGCGCCTGATCATGCGCCAGGCGAGCAGCGGCGAGCCGATTCGCTACGAGGGCGAGTACTACGACATCGACATCAAGGGCTGGGTGCGGCCGCACCCAGCGCCACGCGAGGCGGTGCCGATCTACACCGCCGCTGTGCAGGCGGGGATGGCGAGGATGGCCGGCGATGTCGCCGACGGGCTGATCGGCCACCCGATCCAGAGCTTGCGCTGGATCGACGAGGTCGTCGTCGACGCCTTCGAGGAGGGCCTGCGCCGCTCCGGCCGCGAGCGCAAGGACTTCGACTACCTGCCGACCGTCTGCTGCGCGATCGACGACGACGAGGGCCGGGCGATCGAGATGGCCCGCCGTACGATCTCCTTCTACGCCACCGTCAAGACCTATATGCCGCTCTGGGAGCTGCACGGCTTCGCCGACAACGCGGTCGCGGCCGGCGAGGCCTTCCGTCGCGGGGACCTGGCCGGAGTGCCCGCCGCGATCAGCGACGAGATGGTCGAGGCCTACTGTGCCGCCGGCCCGCTCGACAAGGTCCGGGCCCGGGTCGAGGCGACTGCGGAGCGTGCCGACGGCCTCTTCCTCACTCCGCCCACCTACTTCATCTCCGCCGAGGAGCTGAGCGAGTTCCAGAACCGCATCATCGACGCCTTCGGCCCCACCGCGAGCTGACCTCGGCGCCCGGATCCCGCGAGCTCGAAGTGCTCGAGCGCGTGCGCGATATCCCGGCGGGCTTCGTCCGCACCTACGGTGACGTTTCCCCGGGTGCCCCTCGCTTTGCCGGCACCGTCCTCTTCGCCGCCGATGACCCCGACCTGCCCTGGTGGCGCGTCGTCCGCGCCGACGGCTCGCTTGCCAAGGGCGCCCGCCAGCGACGATTGCTCGTCGCCGACGGAGTGCCCTTTCGTGGCGAGCGCGTCGACATGGCCGCCGCCCGCGCTGGTGGGGATTACGGGCAGACGACGATCAGGTGAAAGTCGGCATCGGTGTCGGCGCCTTTCTCGTCGCGGGTGCGGACCTCGATCGCGTTCGGGTTGGCGGCTGAGCCGTTGGTCTGGGCGGTGCCGGCTCCCGGCACGGTGGTGCCGGCGTTGTTGCGGCCGGCGACGTTGGCGCAGACGGTCACGTTGGCGGGGAAGAGCACGGTGACAGAGCCACCGCCCTCCGCCGCGGTGATGCCGGCGTCACTGGTGCGGGCCAGCGCGGCGTTGCCGGCTCCGGGTGGGTTGTTGACAACGGCCCAGTACGTATGGGCCGCGCGCTTGGCCGACGGCACCACGCCGAGCTTGTTGACGTTGATCTGGAAGCCGGTCAGCGTCTTCTTCTTCAGCTTGCCGCCGCCGATCGTCTGCTTCTTGATCGCGCCGCCGTTGATGGTCTGCGCCGCGTAGGCGGTGCCGGCCAGAGCGACCACCAGTGAGATCACCGCGACTATCATCGCCGGCGAGGGGCGTCTGCCCTTGAGCGTGCTCATACGACTCCCTTTCCCTTGGGGCTGATTGAACTAAGCAACCCTCTACCCGCTGAAGCTGCGGTTCGCACACCCCGCTCAGGCGGGCAGGGTGGCGACGAAGCGCTCGAAGGCAGCCATATCGGTCACGGCGGGGCCGTGGCCAGGGAGGATCAGCGACGGGTTCAGGTCGGCGAGCTTGCGGATCGAGCGGCGGTTCTCGGCCGGGTCGTAGGTGAAGATCGTCGGCGGCTCCTTGATCCCCGGCAGGTAGGTGGCGTAGCTGAGGTTGCGGATCACGTCGCCACAGATCGCGATGCGGTCGGACTCGCGGAAGAAGATCACCTCGCCGCGGGCGTGGCCGGGTGCGTGGACGACCCGGAAGCCGCCCACCTCGTCGCCCTCGTTCAGCACCCGGTCGACTTTGCAGGGAGGGCCCTGCCAGATCTTCCTGATCGTCTTGTTGACGAGGTTGCCGGTTGCCGCCTCCTGCATCGTCCGCTTGCCTTCCATCGCCTCGACGTCATCGGCGTGACAGGCGAGCGGCACCTCGCGCGCCTCGCAGACGTCCTTGGCGACGCCCTGGTGGTCGGGGTGGGCGTGGGTGAGAGCCAGCATCGAGATCTCGACTCTCTCCAGCTCGGCGAAGACGCGGCGGCGGTCCCAGCGGCGCCCGGCGTCGATCAGCACGTCCTCGATGAGGTAGATGTTGATGACCGGCAGCGGCAGCTCCTTCAGCCGCCAGACGCCTGGAGCCAGGTACTTCAATGGCCGATGCCCAGCGTGCCGCGCGGCTCGCCGCTGTGCTGGGCGAGATCTTCGAGCCGGGCGATCTTCCGTTCCCCTTCCAGTCGTGCCGGGTGCTCGGCCGGCAGCGGCTCGATCAACCGCCGGACGCGGTTGCGGACCTGCAGCGCGAAGTGGGGGGTGGAGGCGCCGGCGAGGGCGCGGATGTCCTCCGGGGTCACCTCGCGGGGGGAGGCAAGCAGGTCTGGGTTCTCGGACTCGCTCATTCGTCTCCTCCGCCGATCTTGGCAAGTTCGGCCAGCTTGTCGACCTCTGCCTGCTGGTTGACGTCGATCGCCTCCTGATCGCCGATCACCCAGACGTGGTTGTAGAAGGCGCGGGTGGGGTCGGTGGTGTAGCCAGGCTTCACGTCGAGGAAGTAGTCGCGCAGGGCGGCAGGGAGCGTAGCGGCGCTGTCGGTGAGCAGCAGCGGCCCCCAGGTCCCCGCCGCCGAGAGCGGTGCCGCGGCGATGGCGTCGAGCGGCGAGTCGCTGCGGGCGACGACGAAGCCGTGGCCGGGGTCGTTGATGTTCCAGCCGAAGTCACCGTCGTCGTAGCGAGCGAAGGCGATCGCGTTGGCGACCGGGTCCTCGCCGGAGACGCGGTGGACGCGGGCGGCGGTCGCGGCGATTTCGCGGAAGACGTCGGAGGAGATCGCCGCGGAAGGGCCGAGCACGTAAACGGGCACCTTCGGGTGGCGCCTGAGCGCCGCCGCGGTCGCCTTCGGCAGCTTGTCGCGGCCGCTGAAGAGGACGGGGTCGCCGGAGCGCGCGGCCCAGGCGGCGGCGGGCATCGCGAAGCCGGGCTCGTCGCTGGGGACGACGAGGACGTGGGCGGGGGCGGAGTCGAAGAGGCGGTCGCGCAGGCGCGCCAGCGCCGCGGCGGCCGCAGCGCCGCGGCCTTTGACGGCGGTGATCTTCTCGATCCCGTCCGGGTCGGCGACATCGCCGACCACGAAGGCGCCGGCACCGCCGCTCTCGGCGCTGCCCTGCGGGTCGAGCGCAGAGAGCGCTTCGGAAGTCGGGTCGGGTGAGCCGTCGGGGCCGGAGAAGAGAACCGGCGCTCGTACCGGGGGGGCCATCAGGACTGCGGCCGCGATCGCCGCTTCGCGGTCCGCTTCGTCGACCAGCGTCACCGCCGCCGGTCGCTGCGTCGGGGTGGCGGCGGGGAAGACCGCTAGCGCCACCGCGGCGGCATTCGAGGCCGGGTCGGAGCCGCCTACACGGGTCGTGTTGGCGGTGGCGAAGGCGGGGTAGCCGAGTTCGCTTGCCGCCCGCTGGGCCGGCGGCTCCTCCTCCTCGGCCTTGTCTTCGTTCGCCGTCGGTACCGGCGCCGGTCCATCCGGGGTGGAGGGGCCGTCGCCACCGCCGCCGATTACCGCGGCGACGAGGAAGACGATCGCGACGAGGAAGGTGCCGCCGATCAGCTTCAGTGCCGCCGGGATCGGCTTGCGTGGTTTCGTCTCGGCCGGCGTCGGCTCGGGTTTCGGCGCCTCGGGGTTCGCCTTGTCCGGCTTGGCCGGCTCGTCGGCGTTGATCGGGCGCTCGGGGCTCACGGAGCGGAACGCTACACGGGGGTCGCCGCCTGGCCTGTTGGGTAAAGTACGTGGGACTGGCTGACTGACCAGTCAATCGGTTTACGTCGAGGAAGGAACGAATGGATTTCGCACTCAACGAGGAACAGCTCGCGTTCAAGGAGCAGTGCCGGACTTTCGCCCGTGATGTGATCCGCCCGGCGGCACGCAAGCATGACGAAGAGGAGAGCACGCCTTGGGAGGTAATTAAAGAGGCGCGCAAGCAGGGCCTGCAGGGCATCGAGTACATGCAGCGGACCGCCAGTGATCCCGACGGCCAGATGACGGTGATCGCGGCCGAAGAGATGCACTGGGGATGCGCCGGCACGGCTCTGGCGATCAACGGCTCCGGCCTCGCCGCCGCCGGCATCGCCTCCTCCGGCACTCCCGAGCAGATCGGTCGCTGGGTCCCCGAGTGCTTCGGCATGGGCGACGAGATCAAGCTCGGCGCCTACGCCGTGACCGAGCCGCAGGCCGGCTCCGACGTCAAGAGCCTGAAGACGACCGCCGTTCGCGACGGCGACGAGTGGATCCTCAACGGGACCAAGGTCTTCATCACCAACGGCGGCATCGCCGACGTCCACGTGGTCGTCGCCGCGGTCGACCCGACGCTCGGCACCCGTGGCCAGGCCACGTTCGTGATCGGCAAAGACACCCCCGGTCTCAGTCAAGGCAAGAAGGAGACCAAGATCGGGATCCGCGCCTCCCACACCGCCGAGATCGTGCTCGAGGACTGCCGCGTCCCGGCCGAGAACCTGCTCGGCGGCGACGAGAAGCTGGCGAAGAAGCTGGAGCGGGCCCGGTCGGGACAGAAGTCCCGCTCCGCCGACGCCCTCGCCACCTTCGAGATCACCCGGCCGATCGTCGGCGCCTCGGCGCTCGGCATCGCCCAGGCTGCCTACGAGTGGACCCTCGAGTACCTCGACGCCCACTCCGAGGGCGGGACGCCGCTGTTGCAGACGCAGCGGATCCAGCAGACCCTGGCCGACGTCGCGACCGAGATCGAAGCGGCTCGGCTGCTGGTCCAGCGGGCCGCCTGGATGGGTCGCAACGGCATGCCGATGAGGGGCGGCCAGGGCTCGATGTCCAAGCTCAAGGCCGGTGACGTGACGATGTGGGCGACGACGACGCTGATGGACCTGGTCGGTCCCGACGCCTGGAATACCGAGTACCCGCTGGAGAAGTTCTTCCGCGACGCCAAGATCTATCAACTGTTCGAGGGCACGGCGGAGATCCAGCGCCTGGTCATCTCCCGCATGCAGGCCCGCGAATACGCCGAGCGCTTCCAGTACGGCGCCGAAGTCGCCGCTGCGGCGATGGCCGCGGAGCCCGCCAAGGAGCCGGTTCCCGCCTAGCCCGCGGCTTATGCTCGGGGGCGTGCACGGACCCCAAGGCCATCACGGTCACGCGCACGCCCTCGACGCCCGCCGCGCCGACAGCAGGCGGCGGATGTGGGTGGCGCTGGCGATCAACGGCGGCCTGCTCGTCGCCGAGGCGGTCGGCGGCATTGTCACCGGCTCGCTGGCGCTGCTGGCCGACGCCGGCCACCTGCTCTCCGACGTCGGCGCGATCGTCCTCGCCCTCGCCGCCGCCCGGCTGGCAGCCAGGCCGGCCAGCGGCCGCCGCACCTTCGGCTACCAGCGCTCGGAGGTGTTGGCGGCGCTGGTCAACGGCCTGGCGCTGGTCGCGGTCGGCGTCGCGGTCGCGATTGCGGCGATCGGCCGACTTGGCGACCCGCCCCCGATCGAGGGCGGTGGTGTGCTGGCCCTAGGACTGCTCGGACTCGCCGGCAACATCGCGGCGACGGTCGTCCTCGCCCGCGGTCAGCGGCAGGACATCAATCTGGAGGGGGTCCTTCGTCACAGTGCCACCGATGCGCTCGGCTCGGTCGGCGTCGTCCTCGCCGGCGCGATCGTCCTCGCCGGCGGCTCGGCGATCGTCGACCCGATCGTCAGCCTGTTGATCGCGGTGCTGATCCTCGCTTCGTCCTGGCGGCTGATCAAGGAGCCGTTCGACGTCTTGATGGAGGCGGCGCCGCAGGGGCTCGACGTCGACGCGGTGGGGGCGGCGATCTGTGCAGAGGAAAGCGTTCGTTCGGTCCACGACCTCCACGTCTGGACCGTCACCGCCGGCTTCGGCGCCCTCGCGGCCCACGTCGTCGTCGCCCGCGACTGTGATCGCGACCTGGTGCGGCGCCGGCTCGAGGTGCTGCTGGCGGAGCGCTTCGGGATCGAGCACACCACCCTGCAGGTCGAGGTGGAGGCCGAGGGAGGGCTGCTGCGGATCGAGAACGCCAGGCCCGCGAAAAGCTGATCGCAAGGCCGGTTGCAGGTCCCAGTGGCACTTCGAGCTGGGTCCCCGCCTTGGCTAGCCTCGGTTCGATGCGCAGGAACCGCTTTGCGTCGATGGCGCCTGTCGCCGTCGTCGCCACCGCCATGCTGCTCGCCGCCGCTCCCGCGGCCGGTGCCGCCGATCTTCAGTCCAAGCTCGAAGCCAAGCAGGAGAAGCTGGCGAAGACGCAGGAACGCAAGGGCGTCCTGACGACGACGATCTCCCACTACCGGGACCGGATCGAACAGCTGACCGACGAGGTCGCCGCGATCCGCACCGAGGAGGCAGGGGTGCGGGCCCGGCTGGCCGTCAAGCAGGCCGAGCTGAACGGCGCCATGGCCGAGCTCGACGGCGCCAAGGAGCGCCTCGCCGCCGTTCGCTCCCGGCTGAAGCGGGCGCTGGTGGCGCTGCGCGTCCGACTCGTTGCGATCTACGAGGCGGGCACGCCGGACGTTCTCAGCGTCATCGTCGACTCCAATGACATCGGCGACCTGGCCACCCAGACCGAATACCTCAACCGCCTGCAGGGGATGGATGAAGCGGTGGTCGGCCGGGTGCGCGAACTGCGGGACCAGGTGAGGCGGATCGTCACTCGTCTGCGCACCGCCAAAGACCGGATCGAATCCGCCCGCGACGAGATCGCCGCCGAAGAGCAGGTGCTGGCGGGCGCCAGGCAGCAACTGCAGAGCCGCCAGGCCGAGCTGGTCTCGGTCCGCGCTGAACGGGTCGCCGCTCTCGACAGGATCAGCGAGCACGAGGAGGAGCTGGAGGGCTCGGTTGCCGCGATCCAGGGCAAGATCGCCGCGCAGCTGGCAGAAACCGGCTCGGCGCCACTACCGGCAGGGCCGATCCAGTACGGCAGCGGCAACATGATCTGGCCGGTCAACGGCCCGGTCGTCTCCGGCTTCGGCGGCCGCGAAATCGGCGCCGGCTACGAGGACCACCCGGGAATCGACATCGCCGTCGGCGAAGGCACGCCGATCCGCGCCGCCGCCGACGGCACCGTCATCTGGACCCAGCCCGACGCAGTCAGTGGCGGCTACGGCAACTTCACCTGCATCGATCATGGCGGCGGGCTCTCGACTTGCTACGCCCACCAGACCTCGTTCGCGGTCGCCGCCGGACAGTCGGTCTCGCAGGGACAGATCATCGGCTACGTCGGTTGCACCGGCTACTGCCTCGGACCGCACCTGCACTTTGAGGTTCGTATAAACGGCGTCGTGACGGACCCGATGGGTTACCTTTAGCAAACCGCGATGATTCGCCAAGCGCGCACCTATTTCGTGGGCGCGATGTCGGGAGCGACGCTGATCGTGATCGCCATCGCCGCTTTTGTCGTGCTCGTCTCGGCCCAGGTCTTCAGCGACTGGCCGATGTCGGCGCTGCGTGGTAGTGGTGCCGAGGCCGAGGTGTCAGCGGCCGAGTCCGTGAGTCCGGCAGCCAGCGGCGCCACGGGCGACGCCATCGCCGCGACGCCCACCGGCAACGGAAGCACCGCCGCCGGGGGCAAAGGTAAAGGCGCGGACCAAGCCGGAGCCGGCGGTCAGCCCGGCGAGGTCGATACCGCCACCGTCGGCTCGACGCCCGTGAGCGAAACCGGCGGTACGGGTGGCGGCTCCGAACCCGGCAATTCGGGATCCGCTCCCGCCGCAGCGAACCCCGGTGGCGACACGGGCACGGGCGGTGGTTCCAGCAGCGGTGCGGAACCGGGCGGGTCGAGCAGCGGCGGCGGTTCCGGCTCCGGCGGCGGCAGCACGACTTCCTCCCCCTCGCGTACGGTGACGGAAACCGCCAACAGCACCGTCTCCGGGGTCGATGAAAGCGCTCTCGGTGGCGCCCTCGGCAACAGCGGTGTCACCGCTGTCACCGAAGGCGTCGTCAACAGCGTCGCCGGCCCCGAATCGACGGTCGGCCAGGTGGTCGACGGAGTTGCCGGCACGGTCGGCGGCCTGCTCACTCCCAAACGCTGAAGCCCGGTTCCAGCGGCGGTCAGCCCGGCTCACCGCCCAATCGTCAGAATGGCGAGCCGATGGCGGAGCGAGAACAGGCGGGGTCGGTGGCGAGCGCCGATCCGATTGCGGGCTCGGCGGTATATCCCGCCGGCAGCCGGGTCAACGAGCGCGGTCACCTCGAGATAGCCGGCTGCGACGTGGTCGAGCTGGTGGCTGAGTTCGGCACGCCCGCCTACCTCTACGCCGAGGACGACATTCGCGCCCGCGCCCGCGCCTACCGCGAGGCGTTCGAGCGCCGTAGCGCTGACTTCGAGGTCCTCTTTGCCAGCAAGTCGCTGCCCTGCACCGCCGCCTACCGGCTCTTCGCCGAGGAGGGGCTCTCGGTCGACGTTGCCTCCGGCGGCGAGCTGCACATGGCGCTGCACGCCGGCTTCGATCCGGACCGCATCCACATGCACGGCAACAACAAGACCGACGAGGAGATCCTTTTCGCGGCGCGCTCCGGAATCCGCCACCTGATCCTCGATTCCTTCGACGAGATCGACCGCTGTGAGCGCCTGCTCGACTCCACCCAGAGGGTGCTGATCCGGGTCACGCCCGGGATCAAGCCCTCGACCCACGACTACATCACCACCGGCCAGCTCGACTCCAAGTTCGGCTTCGGCCTCGCGGACGGCCTGGCGGAGCGCGCGATCGAGCGGGTGCTGGCCTCCGACAAGCTCGAGCTCGTCGGCCTGCACGCCCACATCGGCTCGCAGATCTTCGAGTTGGAGCCCTACAGGCTGGCGATCCGAGCGCTCGGTGAGCTGGCCGGCGAGTGGTGCAAGGTGGTCAACGTCGGCGGCGGTCTAGGCATCGCCTACACCGCCGAGGACGAGCCGCCCTCGATCGATTCCTACGTCGACGTCAAGGTCCGCGGCGTCGCTGAGGTCTTCGGCGAAGGGGTGCGGATCCTGGTCGAGCCCGGCCGCTCTCTCGTCGGCAACGCCGGCGTCACCGCCTACCGCGTCGGCACCGTCAAGGAGATTCCCGGCGTCCGCACATACGTCGCTGTCGACGGCGGCATGTCGGACAACCTGCGGCCGATGCTCTACGGCTCCCGCTACGAGGCCCTGGTCGCCGATCGCGCCGCCGCGGCAGCCGATTCCCCGGCGACGATCGCCGGCATGCACTGCGAGTCCGGCGACATCATCGTCCGCGACGCGATGCTGGCAGGTCCGGCGGTGGGCGACGTTCTGGTGACGCCCGCAACCGGTGCCTACGGGTACGCGATGGCCAGCAACTACAACGGCGTGCCGCGGCCGCCGGTGGTCTTCTGCCGCGATGGCGAGGCGCGCGTGGTCGTCAGGCGCGAGACCTACGACGACCTCACCGCTCGCGATGTCTGAGGGCTCCAAACCGATCCGCATCGGGCTGCTGGGGCACGGCACGGTTGGCGCTGCCTTCGCGGAGTTGCTCGCCGAGCGCGCCGGGGCGGTCGAAGCGGCGACCGGGCGGCGGCCGGAGATCGCCGGCGTGCTCACCCGCACCGAGGGCGATTTCGGCGAGATCGTCGAGCGCTCCGACCTTGTCGTCGAGCTGATGGGGGGGACCGACCCGGCGCGCCAGTTCGTGCTTGACGCCCTGCGCGCCGGCCGCCCCGTCGTCACCGCCAACAAGCAGCTGCTGGCGCGGCACGGCGACGAGCTCTTCGCGGTCGCCCGCGAGGCCGGGGTGCAGCTGCGCTTCGAGGCGGCGGTTGCGGCGGCGATCCCGATCGTGCGGACGATCCAGGAGGGCTTTGCCGTGACCGAGATCTCGAAGCTGTTCGGGATCGTCAACGGCACCACGAACTTCATCCTCAGCGAGATGGCGGCCAGCGGCGCCGGCTACGACGAGACGCTGGCCCGGGCGCAGGAGCTTGGTTATGCCGAGGCCGATCCCAGCGACGACGTCAGCGGCGCCGATGCGGCGGCGAAGATGGCGATCCTCGCCCGTCTTGCCTTTCACACGCCGGTGACCCTCGACGAGGTCACCTACGAAGGGATCGAAACGATCCAGCCCGACGACCTGGCCTACGCCAAGGAGCTGGGGCTCTCGCTGAAGCTGCTCGGCGTCGCCGAACGGCGCGATGGCGGGATCAGCGTCCGCGTCTTTCCCTGCTTCCTCTACCGGGGCCATCCGCTCGCCCCGATCGAGGGCCCCTTCAACGCGGTGATGGTCGAGGCGCCTGCGATCACCGAGGTGACGATGTCGGGACCCGGCGCCGGCGGTGTCGAGACCGCCTCCGCCGTGCTCGGCGACGTCGTCTCGATCCTTGCCGGCGAGGCGCCGGTGCACGAGACTCGCGAGCAACTGCCGATCGTCGCCGACGTTGGCTCCTGCTTCTACCTCTACCTCGAGGTCGCTGACGAGCCCGGCGTGTTGGCCCGCGTCGCCCAGGTTCTCGGCGACCACGACGTCTCCGTCAAGAGCGTCGTCCAGCGCGGTATCGACGACGACGCCCGCCTGGTGATGGTCGTCCACGAGTGCCTCGAGTCGCGCTTCTTCGCCGCTGTCGAGGCGATCGGTGAGCTGGACGAGCTGCGTTCGACCCCACGCTGCATCCGCGTCATCGAGGAGGAGTTCTAGTGACGGTGCCGCTGATCGAGCGCTACCGCGACCGCCTCTCGCTGGAGCCGGGCGACCCCGTCGTCAGCCTCAACGAGGGTTCGACGCCGCTGATCGAGGCGCCGCGGCTCTCGGAGCGGATCGGCGCCCGCGCCTACCTCAAGTTCGAAGGCGCCAACCCGACGGGTTCCTTCAAGGACCGCGGCATGACCGTGGCTGTGTCGCGGGCAAAGGGGCGTGGGGCGGAGGCGGTGATCTGCGCCTCGACCGGCAACACCGCCGCCAGCGCCGCCGCCTACGCGGCTCGGGCCGGTCTGCGCGGCGCCGTGATCGTGCCCGAGGGCAAGATCGCGATCGGCAAGCTGGCCCAGGCGCTGATGCACGGCGCCCGCGTGATTGCCCTGCAGGGGAACTTCGACGACGCCCTGACGATCGTCCGCGAGCTCGCCCAGAAGCACCCGATCGAACTCGTCAACTCGGTCAACCCGCACCGGATCGAAGGCCAGAAGACCGCCGCGTTTGAGGTTGTCGAGGATCTCGGCGAGGCGCCGGGCGCGCTGGCGATCCCCGTCGGCAACGCCGGCAACGTCACCGCCTACTGGCGCGGCTTCCAGGAGGCGGCCGAGGTGGCGGGCGAGTCGGGCCCCGGCCTGCCGATCCTCTACGGCTTCCAGGCCGAGGGGGCCGCCCCTCTCGTCAGCGGCGCCCCCGTCGCCAACCCCGAGACCGTCGCCTCGGCGATTCGGATCGGCAACCCGGCCCGCTGGGAGGAGGCGATGTCCGCCTTCACCGCCTCGCGCGGCCGCGTCGCCGCTGTCTCCGACGAGCAGATCCTCGATGCCTATCGCTGGCTCGCCGCCAGCGAGGGCGTCTTCTGCGAGCCCGCCTCGGCCGCCTCGGTCGCCGGCCTGCTCGCCCACGGCCTGCCGGTGGTCGAGGGTGCAACGCCGCCCGAGTCGGTCGTCTGCGTCCTCACCGGCCATGGCCTCAAGGACCCCGACACCGCCCTCGGTAAAGCCCCCGCCGTCGTCAACTGCCTCAATGACCTCAGCGCCGTAGAGCGCGCCGTGTTCGATTGACCTCGCGCCGCCGGCTCGTCCGCGTCCCCGCCTCCTCGGCCAACCTCGGGCCCGGCTACGACGTGATGGCGGCGGCGGTCTCGCTGCACCTCGATCTCGAAGTCGCGGAGACCGGTGAGTTCTCGCTTGACCCGGGCGGGCTCGATGTCTCGACCGGACGCGACAACCTCGTCGTCCGTGCCTTCGAGAGCCTGCGACCGGCCGACGGCATCGCCTTCCGCCTGCGCAGCGAGATCCCCCTGGCGCGCGGGCTCGGCTCCAGCGCCGCGGCGATCGTCGCCGGACTGTTCGCCGCCGACCACCTCTTCGAGCTGGCGCTGACGAAGGAGGAAATGCTGGCGCGGGCGACCGCGCTGGAGGGTCATCCCGACAACGTGGCAGCGGCGATCTACGGCGGCTTCGTCGTCTGCGGCACGGACTCAGAGGGCGGGCCGAGCGCCGCCCGCTTCGACCCACCCGACGGGCTCGAGGCGATCGTTGCGATCCCCGCCGAGGAGGTCTCGACCAGGCTGGCCCGGGAGGCGATCCCGGCCGAGGTGCCGCTGGCCGACGCGGTCGCCAACGTCGCCGCCGCCTCGCTGCTGGTGCTGGGGCTGCGCAGTGCCGACCTGGACCTCGTCTCCCGCGGCCTCGCCGACGCGATCCACCAGCCGCGTCGCCGTGACCTTTATCCCCGCTCGATGGAGGTCGTCGATGCCGCCGCCGAGCTGGGGGCATTGGGGGCGACTATCTCCGGCGCCGGGCCCACCGTCCTCGTCTGGACCACCTGGCAAGAGGCCGGCGGTGTAGCCGAGCAGCTGGAGCGCCGCTGCGCCGGCTGGGCCGAGGTTCGACGCCTGCCCTTCAGCCCCCACGGCGCCGACGTCCCCGAGCTCTAGTCATGGACTGGCTGATCCGAGCGGGGCTGATCGAGCTGGCGCTCGGCGGCCTGCTGGGCTGGGCGATGGTGGTGCGCGACGAGAAGCCGGAGTGGCTGCGCCGGATCGGCGTTGTCGCCCCGCAGCGGATTCGCCAGGTCCACCTCGATTACGTGATGATGGGCCTAATCCTGATCGCCGTCGGGGTGGCGATTCCGAGCCTGCCGACCGCGATCGCGGTGGCGCTGGTCTTCGGCACCGCCGTCAACCCGTTGCTCTTCGTTCCGCTCGCCTTCTCCCCGGACACTGATCGGCGGCCCTGGTATCGGGTGCTCGCCTTCGCCTCCTTCGTAGCTGTCAGCGGCGGCCTCGTTGCCGCTGCCATCGTCGGACCGGGCTAGCATCGCGGTATGCCAAAAATGCCGAAGTCGAAATGGATCGCGGCGCTTGCAGCCGCAGCCACGCTGCTCGCCCTTCCCGCCGCCGCCCAGGCGACGCTGGTCTTCACGCGGGCACCGCTGAACCCGTCGGTCTACGCCGCCAACGACAACGGCTCCGGCGTCCACAAGGTCGCCAAGGGCTCACAGCCGGACGTCTCCCCTAACGGCGCGATGGTTGCCTACTACCGCGAAGGCCCCGGTCACGCCCAGCAACTGATGCTCGCCGCCACCGACGGCAGCGGCAAACCGCGCCAACTGCTGGCCGCCTGGCGCGAATCGTTCGTCTTCGCCTGGTCGGCTGACTCAGGCACGGTCGCCGCTCTCACCGGTCCTGAACTCGGCAAGAAGCGCCTGGTCACGATCGATGTCGCCAGCGGCAAGCAGAAGACGATCGCCAGGGGCTACTTCAGCGGGGTCAGCTTTGCGCCCGAAGGAGGGGAACTCGTCTACGCCAAGGCCGGCGGCGAAAACTACCCGCCAAAGAGCGACGTCTACAAGGCCGATCTGGCGACCGGTAAGTCGGTTCCGCTGACCAAGGACCACCGCTCGCTCGAACCGCTCTGGGGGCCGAACGGGACGATCGTCTTCGCAAAGTTGGTGGGGTCCAAGAGTCGCAAGTACGGCCCCAAGAACGAGCTCTTCTTGATGAATGAAAGCGGGGCACAGGTGAGACGCCTGACCCACACCGTGGTCGACCCGTTGCTGTTCGGCCTCTCGCCGACCCAGTGGTCGGCCGACGGCAGTCGCCTGCTCACCGAGTTCGGTGGCCAGGACACCAGCTACGCAGTTACGGTCGACCCGAAGACCGGCGCCGAACGAGCGCTGACCAAGGAACGTGAGATCGGCTTCGTCGGCGCCGCCCTTTCTGCTGATGGCAGCGCTGTGCTCGGCTCCGTCGGCGAGTTCGAAGGCAACGTCGCCGGCCGCAAGGTGCTCACGATTCCCTACGCCGGCGGCAAGCCCAAGCTGCTCGTCGCCAACGCGTCGGAACCCGACTGGAATCGCTGAGCGCTCTTAGGCAGCCGGAATGGTCGTTGACAGTTGCGGCTGAGACAAATACATTTCTTAGTTGGAAACGCGCTAGCCCCATGGGAGGGAGCAGGCGATGGCATCGGCAGAGGAGGCGGGGGAGAGCGGAGCTAGCCGGATGTCGGCTGGCTGGATGGTTTCGTGCTCCGCCGCGGGCGCGAGTGGGAGGGTCGCCGCTTGAGCGCCGCGGTGGGTTCCTTGGCTGTCGGTGCGTTGACGGCTGGCTGGGAATCGCCGAGGGCGATGCTGGCGCGACGACTGCTGGCCCGCCACGAGGAGATCAAACAGGCGCTTCTCGCTCGTATCTCGTCCCTGGAGGACCCTGCGGCGATCGCCGACCCGACCTACCGGGAGGGTCTGCGCGGTGCCGTCGGCATCGCCCTCGGCTACGCGATCGGCGCTGTGGAACGCGAGGAGAGCCGCCCGAGGCCGATTCCCGCGCCCCTTTTCGCCCAGGCCCGTGAGGCGGCCCGCAATGGCGTCAGTCTCGACACAGTTCTGCGACGCTACGTTGCCGGCTACACATTGCTCGGCGACTTCACTCTCCGCGAGGCGGATGCGATGGGGCTGCCGCCCCCCGTGTCGCAAGAGGCGATGCGGGCGGAGGCGGCGGTCCTCGACCATCTGGTCGCTGCCATCGCCGCCGAGTATCACGCCGAGGTCGAGGACCGCTCGCGGTCCCTGCAGCGGCACCGCGGGGACCTCGTCGAGAAGCTCCTCGCGGGGCAGCTCTCCGATGCCAAGGATCTCAACTACGACCTCGACGGTTGGCACGTCGCGGCGATCGCGGTCGGGCTGGACCGGGGCGAGGCGCTTCGCGAGCGGGCTGTGGCTCTCGATCGTCGTCCCCTGCTCGTTCAGCGCGGCGAGGGCACCATCTGGGCATGGTTCGGCGGTGGCCGTGAGATCGGCCGTGAGGAGATGGAGCAGTTCCTGGCCTCGCCCTGGCCTCCCGGTGCCTCCGTGGTGCTGGGCGAGCCCGGCCAGGGGCTCGCGGGCTGGCGCCTCACCCACCGTCAGGCCGCGGCGACACTGCCGATCGCCAGGCGCGGCCGACACTCCCCGGTGCGCTACTCCGACGTGGCCTTGCTCTCCTCGGTCCTCCAAGACGAAGTTCTGATCAGCTCCCTGCAGGCCCTCTATCTCAAGCCGCTTGAGGAGGATCGCGACGAAGGCGCGACTCTCCGCCGGACCTTGCGTGCATATTTTGCGTCCGAGCGCAACGTCTCTTCAACTGCCATGAGGCTGGATGTCAACCGCAAGACAGTGACGACCCGCCTGAGGGCGATCGAGGAGCGCCTCGATCGCCCGATTGCATCCTGTGCCGCCGAGTTGGAAACCGCGCTGAGCCTCGAAGAGCTCGAGGACGACGGGGCCGCCGACGACTAGGGCCGAAGTGGGCTAGTGGCTCAGTCCAGCAGGCCGAGCTGGCTCAGGATCGAGACGCTGTCGGAGTAGACGTCCTTGCGCTTGACCAGGCCGCTCTCGAAGGGGATCACGTCGAGGCCGTCCCACTCGATCCGCCTGCCGGTCGGCGCCGCGGTCAGCTTGCCGCGTCGCATCTCCTTCGCGTGGGTCGCCGTCGCCGTCCATTCCTGCACGACCAGGCCCTCGCGCACATAGAGGCGGCGGGTCGCGAAGGCGATGTCGGGCCAGGTCTCGAAGATCGCCCCGATGTGGCCGCGGACCTCCTCGCCACTCGCTGACTCGCCGGCGGTGTGGTTCTCGAAGACCATGTCGGGCGCGTGCATCGCCATGATCGCGTCGAGGTCGTGGGCGTTCCAAGCGTCGTTGTAGCGGCCGATCGTCTCGGTCAGCGCTGCCTCTGAGTTCTTGCCCTGGTCGACCATCTGGAGCTATGGTCAACCTAATGCCAGGCGGCTACACGATCAAGCATCGCGACGAGTTCGAGTCGATGGAGGGGTCGGGCGAGTCGACCTGGCGCCTCGCCCGCAAGGCGCTTGGGACCTCGGCCTTCGGCTACAACCTGGTCGAGGTCGGCCCTGGCGGTCAGATCCCCGAGCACGACGAGGCCGGTAGCGGCCAGGTCGAGCTCTACGTGATCCTCGAGGGCGAGGCGACGCTGCGGATCGACGGCGAAGAGCACCAGGCTCCCGCCGGCACCTTCGCCTCGATCGAACCAGCGGTCAGCCGCACCGTTCTCAATCGCTCCGAGGCTCCGATCCTCGCCCTGCTGATCGGCGTCGATCCGGCCGGCGGCTACGAGCCGATGTCCTGGGGCTGAGCCTGCGCCAAGGTCTCCGTTCGCGGTTTTTCCCGCATAGCGGCACAAACTGCGAACGCGTTGGCGAAACAACCCCTCGTCCCTATAATTCTCGAACCCGTCAACCCGTCGCGCGCCCGCTCGAAGAAGGCGTGGAAACCGGGAGGTCCTATGTCGAAGCCCCAGTCTGCTGGCGCGAGCGTCAAGCGCTACTCGCCCGAGCTGCCCTACAAGCCGCTGGTATCGCCGCCGAGTGTCGAAGACAAGGACGCCTGCGCGATCTACGCCTCCGTCCGCAAGGACGCGACGCCGAGCAACAAGCCGATTCAGCTGGCGATCCCGGCTCTGCAGAAGATGCTCCACCGGGCCGGCAACGTCGAAGGCGAGGGCGACGGCTGTGGGCTGATGCTCGACCTGCCGCGGAAGATCTGGGCCGAGGAGGTCCGCTCCGGTGGCCATGACCCCTCGCTGACCCTCGACGACGCCTTCGCCGTCGCCCACATCTTCATCGAGCGCTCGCAGGACCGCGAGAAGGTCCAGCATGACGCCCGCGAGCTGCTCGCCCAGGGCGGTTTTCGCATCCTCGCCGAGCGGATCGGCGTCGTCGACTCGCCGGCGCTCGGACCGACCGCGCGCGAGGAGGAGCCTCACTTCTGGCAGATCGCCGGCCTCGTCCCCGATGCCTCGCGCCGCGACGGCATTCTCTTCGAGCTGCTGGTCGACCTCGAGCGCCAACTCGAGGTCCACGTCCCCTCCTTCTCGGCGACCACCTGCGTCTACAAGGTGATGGGAGCCCCGAAGATCCTCGGCGAGTACTACCCGGACCTCCGCGACGAGCGCTTCGAGACGATCGGCAGCTTCGGTCACAACCGCTACTCGACCAACACCTGGCCCTCCTTCAAGCGGGTGCAGCCGTTCTCGACGCTCGGCCACAACGGCGAGATCAACACGATCGAACAGCTGCGCCAGGAGGCGAAGATGCTGGCCGTGCCGGTCCGTCCCGGCGCCTCGGACTCGCAGGACCTCAACCTGACCATCGAGACCATGGTCAGCCGCGAGGGGTTGAGTCTGGCCGAAGCGATGGAGATGGTGGTGCCGCCGATCGTCGAGGAGATCCGCGGCTTTCCGGAGGAGCTGCAGGGCTTCTACATGTACCTGCGCCAGGCGATGGGGCCGTTCGCCCAGGGCCCGGTGGCGCTGATCGCCCGCCACGGCGACGAGTGCGTGTTCTCCTCCGACGCCCTCGGGCTGCGCCCGCTCTGGCAGGTCGAGACCACCGAAGACTTCGTCTTCAGCTCCGAGCCGGGCGTCGTCTCGGTGGGGGAGATGGTCTCCGAGCCGAAGCCGCTCGCCCCCGGCGAGAAGGCGATGGTGCTGATCGACCGCGGCCAGCGGCGCTCGACCCTGCACGCCCACGACGAGATGCTGCGGATCGTCCGCGACAGCTGGCTGAAACGCAACAGCGCCGACGGCGTCGCGCCCTACGACCGTGCCCTCGAAGCCGGTGGTCCGCTCGAGGGCGGCGACGTGCCCGGCTACTCCGACGCCGGCCCCGAGGAGCCGGTCAAGGTCGCCGACCGTGTCCTCGCTGGCTTCGGCTGGCAGCGTGACGACGTCAAACTGGTCCAGCAGATGGCTTCCAACGGGGCCGAGCCGGTCGGCTCGCTCGGCTACGACGGCCCGCTGGCGGCGCTCTCTCCCGAGCGCCAGAACCTCGCCGACTACTTCAAGGAGACGGTCGCCGTCGTCACCAACCCGGCGATCGACCGCGAGCGCGAGATGGAGCACTTCTCCACCCGCACCGTCTTCGGGCGGCGCCCCTCAATCGACGATGCTGGCCTCGACACCGGCACGGTCGAAACCGCCTTCCCGATCATCCTCGGCGGTCACCACGACCTGGCGCCGCTCTCGGACTCGACTTACCGCCGGATCGCCCGGGAGCACCGCACCTACCTGCTCGAGGACCTCTGGGAGGAGTTCCGCGGCCGCGCCGCCGTGGTTGACATCTCGCTGCTGGAGTCGGAGACCACGCGTGGCGCGATCGAGCGGATCAAGCAGGAGGCCGTCAAGCACGTCCGCGACGGCGCCGAGCTGCTGGTCCTCAGCGACCGCACCGTCTACGACGGCCAGCGGCGCTTCCTCGATCCCCACCTGGCGACCTCCGCCGTCGACCAGGGCCTGAAGCAGTTTCGCGTTCAGTCGGGCGAAGAGAACCTGCGCCGCCGCTGCGGCCTGGTCCTGCGCTCGGCCGCGATCCGCAACGTCCACGACACGATGCTGGCCCTCGGCCTCGGCGCCAACGGCGTCTGCCCGTACACGATGGTCGAAGTCGTCTGCGTCGAGGACTACGAGACCGACGTCGGCAACCTCTGCGACGCCTTCGTCAAGGGGATCGAGAAAGTGATCTCGACGATCGGGATCCACGAGGTGCGCGGCTACGCCCGCCAGTTCTCCTCGATCGGCGTCAAGCCGGAGCTTGCCGAGATCTTCCAGACCGAGGCCTTCGCAGCCTCTGAGAAGGGCGGCACCGGTTTCGCCGACCTCGACGAGGACTCCAACGCCCGCGCCCGGGTGCTGAGCGGCGACGAAGACGCCAAACCGGCGAAGACGTTCCGCTTCTACCCCAAGGTCTACAAGGCGGCGATTGCGACCGCCAACGGCACCGGCTCCTACGAGGACTACTCGGAGAAAGTCCGCGACCTCGAGGCCCAGAGCCCGATCTCGATGCGCCACATCATGGCCCTGAAGGGCGATCGTGACCCGGTTGACCCCGCCGATGTCGACGCCGGGGTCGGCCACCACGACTATCCGATCGTGATCTCCTCGATGAGCTTCGGCTCGCAGTCCGAGCCCGCCTTCCGCGCCTACGCGGAGGCGGCGAAAGCGATCAACATCCTCTGCGTCAACGGCGAGGGTGGCGAGATCCGCGACATGTACGGGCATTACCGCAAGTGGCGTGGCCAGCAGGTCGCCTCCGGCCGCTTCGGCGTCTCGGCGGAGATGCTCAACTCCTCCTACCTGGCCGAGATCAAGATCGGCCAGGGTGCCAAGCCCGGCGAGGGTGGCCACCTGCCCGGCAAGAAGGTCTCCGAGAAGGTCGCCGCCGCCCGTAACGCGGCGCCCGGCACCGACCTGATCTCGCCCTCCAACAACCACGACCTCTACTCGATCGAGGACCTGGCCGAGCTGATCGACGAGCTGAAGACGGTCAACCCCGACGTGCGGGTCTCGGTCAAGGTGCCGGTGGTGCCGAACATCGGCACGATCGGCCTCGGGATCGCCAAGGCGGGGGCGGACATCATCACCCTCTCCGGCTTCGAGGGCGGTACCGGCGCCGCTCGCCAGCATGCCCTGCGCCACGTCGGCCTGCCCTCGGACATCGGCACCCGCGCCGTGCACCGGGCGCTGATGGAGGCCGGGCTGCGCAACCGGGTCGAGATCTGGGCCGACGGCGGCTACCGCCACGCCCAGGACATCGTCAAGCTGCACTGCCTCGGCGCCAACCGGGTCGGTTTCGGCACCCTGGCGATGGTCAGCCTCGGCTGCACGATCTGCCGCGGCTGCCAGCTCGACACCTGCCACGTCGGCATCGCCACTCAAATCGAGACGATCGAGGACGCCCAGGCCCACGGCCTGAAGAAGTTCACCCCGCAGGAGGTCGACCTCGCCGCCGAGAGCTGCGCCCGCTTCTTCCAGGCGATGGGCGAGGAGGTCAAGCAGGTGGTCGCCTCGCTCGGCTACGAACGCGCCCAGGACCTGGTCGGCCGCTACGACCTGCTGGAACAGACGGCGGCCCACGACCGGGTCGACCTGGCGCCGCTGATCACGCCGTTGGAGGAGTTCCTCGACCTCGAACCGATCGACCTGCCGGTCGTCGAGGAGGCGCGGGCCGAGGCCGGCCTAGTCGTCGCCCGGCCGATCCGCATGGAGGAGAAGCAGGCCTCGACCCAGATCGCCGCCCTCGCCGGCGACATCTGCCAGGGCCGGACGATCCGCAACGAGTTCCCGCGCTCGACCGACGCCGACGATCGCGTGCTCGGCACCGAGCTGGCCGGGGCAATCGCCCGTCAGCGCATCTTCGAAGACGGTCCCGAGTCCAACGACGAAGTGCTGGCCAGTCTGGAGTTCAACGGCGGCTCGGTCGCCGGCCAGGGTCTCGGCGCCTTCAACGCCTACGGCGTCGCGATCCGGGTCGAGGGCGGCGCCCAGGACGGCGTCGGCAAGGCCATGCTCGGTGGCTCGATCGCGATCCTCAAGGGCAAGGGCGCCAAGGGCAAGCGGCTCAACGGCTCGGTCGGCAAGTCCTTCGCCTACGGCGCCCAGCGTGGCCGCCTCTACGTCCAGGGCTCGGCCGACTCGCGCTTCTGCATCCGCCTCTCCGGCGCCGACGTTGTCCTCGGCGGCGAGCCCGAGCACGACATCGACGACAGCCGCGGCTGCGTCGTCGACCGCGCCAACGCCAAGGGCTTCGCCTTCGAGTACATGACCTCAGGGCGCGCCCTGGTTCTCGGCGACCTCGGCCCCTGGGCCTGCGCCGGCATGACCGGCGGTCGCATCTACGTCCGCCAGAACGCCTTCGGCATCGACCGCGACGCGATCCAGCGCCGCCTCGGCGAGGGCGCCAAAGTCGAGCTCAAGGACCTCGACGCCGAGGGCCTGCTCGACATCGACGACCTGATCAGTCACTACGCGACGGAACTGCGGGCGACGGGGCAGGACGACGAGGCGGAGCGGATGCTGGGGCTGGCTGCGGATGCGCCGAGCAACTTCCTCATGGTTGTCCCCCACAAGGTTCAGGCGGATCCGAGTATTTCGACTGAGTGATGTGGGGTGAAGAGGGGTCGGGTGCCCCTCTCGCTTGCTGGGGTTTTCGCTGCACGCGCTACCGGCTTCCGAGTTACGTGGTCTGTGCGAAAACCACGACGCCGCGCGCGAGAGGGGCACCCGACCCCTCTTCAAGCTCCCGCAGTCGAGACTGCGCGCAGGGTTCATGGCTGGGGTTGCTCGAACGCTATGGGCTGATGCCCATGCCTCGGTGTGCAGCGAGTTGCCAGCCCTTCGCTTTTAGCTGACTGCTGGGATCGGCGTTCCCTCCGTCCCGGGGCTCGGCGCTGTTCAGCTAGCCGAAAAGGCTCCGCACGCTGCTAGCGAGAGCGTGAGCGGTTTCGTAGCTGCCAGCTACCGCTCCGGCTGACCGGCTTGAAGCTCCTGCCAGGCTGAGGAGCTATGGACCCTTGAAGCGGTATCGGGGTCCCTGCCGCAAGCGGCGTCGTGGTTTTTGCACAGACCGCGTAACTCGGGAGGCGGTGGCGCATGCGGCAAAAACCCCAGCGCAGCGGGAGGGACCCCGATACCGCCCAAACGCCCCGAGCTACTAGCTCCCTGCTCCCCCATCAAGCCGATCCGCGATATCCCGAACCTCAGCCAAGAGCCCGTCCAACATCGACTCCGTATCAGTGTGGATCCGCCACTCGGCCCGCTCGCGATCCTCCTCGACCTCGTCAATCCGCTTCTCGAGCCGCCGCGTGCGCTCGTCGATCTTGCGGACCGATTTCTCGATCCTTTTCTCGCTTTTGCGGACACGCTCCTTGACGTAGAGGCGGGTCTCCTCGCGCAGGTCGTCGAGCTCACGGCGCAGCTCGGCGTCTTCGATGCCGCCCTGCTCGGCGAGCATCTCTTCGACTCCGACCCGGACCCGCTCGATCTCCTCGTGCAGCTGGGCGCGGGCGCGATCGGCGGCGGCGGAGATCGCCGGGACGCCTGCAAGGGGTGCGCCCGCTGTCTGCAGCGTTGGGTCGACCGGATTCGGGACTGCGCTCACTGGCACCGCATCCTAGGGATGGCGGTGGCCGGAAATTCGAGTCAGCGTTGCAGCGCGTAGAGGTGGTAGCGGCCGATCGTCAGCTCGTCGCCGTCGTGCAGCGTCTCCCACTCGATCGTCCTGCCGTTGAGGTGGAGGCCATTGAGGCTGCGGTCGTCGAGCACGCGCAGGTCCTTGCCGGGCTCGGAGACGATCAGCGCGTGGCGGCGCGAGACGCTGGGGTCGTCGAGTCGCAGGTCGGCGGCGAGGCTGCGGCCGATCCGCGTCCAGCCACGTTCGATGCGGAAGCTGCGGATTGAGCCGTCGTCATTGCGCAGCACCAGATAGTGCCCTGGTCTCTGCAGCTGCCCACGTATCTCTCGCAGCCAGGCCGCTGTTGCGGGGGCGGCTGGTAGGGCGAGTTCGCTGGTGGCGCTGTGGTCTTGGCGCGAGGAGAAGATCGAGTCGCGGCGGAAGCGCGAGCCGCCGCAGGTCGGGCAGCGCGGCAGGCGCTCGGTCTCGCGGGTCGACAGCTGCGAGCCGCAACCGAGGCAGTAGAACGTCCCGGAGCCTGGTACAGAACCGACGCCGAAGGCGTCGTCGAGCGGACGGCTGGTGACGCTGTCGAAGATTGGTGGCCTCCTTCCTGCGTCTCCGTCGATCCTAGCGCGCTTGTGACTCTCGTTACATTAATTCGCCAATCCTTCTGCTCGTTGCGGGAAGACGCGTAGAATCGCGCCGCCATGGGTCCGATCAGCGCCGAGATAGAGATCGACGTACCGCGCCGGCGGGCTTTCGAGCTGATCGGCGACCTCGCTGCTCGCCCCTCCTTCACGGATCACTTTCTCGCCGATTTCCATCTCACCCGGATCGATGCGAGCGGGGTCGGCGCCGGGGCGCGCTTCCGGGTCGAAGCGCCGCTGCGCAGTGTCTGGATGGACACCACCATCACCGAGCTGACCGAGCCGTTCAAGATCGTCGAGCAGGGGCTGGGTGGGCGCACGAACCGGATCGCCTCCCGCACCGTCTGGGAGCTGATCGAGGGACCGGGGGTGTTGACCACCGTCCGTCTTGCCCACTGGACCGAGCCCCGCAACCCCGTCGACCGCGGTCTGGAGATCCTCAGCGCCGGCTCGTTCTGGCAGGAGCGCGGCTGGCGCGAGGCGCTGCGCAGGCTGCGCGATCAGCTCGAGTCCGAGGCTCCCGCCGCCGCCCGGATCGGCGTTGCCGGCGGCAACCGTCACGCAACCGGCGTTCCCTGAGCAGCCTTCAATAGACTCACGCCGCCGATGCTCCGCCACCGCCGATTCGTCCTCCCGCTGCTTGCCGCCCTGGCGCTCTGCGCGCTCGTGATCGGCGTCTCCGCCTGTGGCTATGAGAGCCACGAGAAGGAGGTCGTCGAGGGCGAGCCGGTCGAGCTCGGCGAGCTCAGCTACAACGTGATCTTCTCCCGCTTCCTCAACCCCGCCGACAACGAGGACGGGGCATACCTCGTCGGCCAGCCGCCGCCACCGGAGGGCTCGACCTACTTCGGCGTCTTCTTCGAAGTCCAGAACGAGAGCGAAGAGCCCCAGACCCTGGCTGACGAGCTGACGATCTTCGACGCCGACGACCAGATCTTCGAGGCGATCCCCAGCGAAAGCCTCTACGCGCTGCCGCTCGGCGGCGAAGTCGAACCGCAGGAACAGATCCCGGTGCTCGACTCGACTCCCGAGCAGGGGTCGATCGAGGGATCGTTGGTGGTCTTCCTGCTGCCGGCCGAGGCTTCCGACAACCGGCCGCTGACGCTTGAGATCCCGGGGCCTGGTGGGCCGGGCGAGGTTACGCTCGACCTTTAGGGGTGGGGAGGGGTGGGGGGGGCC
>DASYLY010000040.1:0-12101 GCA_036009365.1 Solirubrobacterales bacterium | reverse complement strand
GTCTCCGCTGGAGGAGGCCCGTCCCTCCGTCATCGGGGGAGAGTTCCTCGCTGTCGGGACTTGGCTGTGCATGCACTTCAGGGTCAGGTGGCGAGCGGTCGTCAAGCTTGGCGGGACGGCCGTGGTTGGGCTGTTGGCGTTGCAGGCGATGCCGGGCTTGCTGCGCGCGCCGGAGGTACCGCCCCTGGGGGCGGATGTGGGATTGCCGTCGCTGCCCGAGCCCAAGCCCCAGCGCCATTTCCCTCGCGTAGCGGTGGGAAAGGCGATCGCGGTGGAGGGGGCTCCCAAACCGCCTTCGCCGCCCGGCGCAGCGCCTGAGGTCGTCCCTACGGCCACGCCGGCCGCCCCTCCACCCCAGGCTCCGCCGCCCGCCGCGCCGGTGTCTGCGCCGCCGCCGCTACCCCCTGCTCCAGTGCCGGCGACCCCACTCCCAAGCGACGGGTCAATGGAGTTCGCCCCCCATTGAGGCCGCCGCCGCTATAGTCCCTCGCCGTTTTGGCAGCCCAACGTGAATACGAGCTGGTCCTGATGCTGGACCCCCAATTGGATGCGCCCGCCCGCGACGGTTTGGCGCAAGAGGCGCGTGCCCAGATCGAGGCCAGCGGCAAGCTCAATCACGAGAACAACTGGGGTCTGCGCAAGATGGCCTTCGAAATCAACAAGCGCACGGAGGCCGACTACCGCTGGCTTCGCTTCGAGGCTCCCACCGATCTGCTCGACTCACTCGACCACAACCTGAAGATCGCCGACGGCGTGCTCCGCTTCCGCATCTTCAAGGTCGATCCCAGCGCCCCCGTGATCGTCCCGC
This sequence comes from Solirubrobacterales bacterium, assembly GCA_036009365.1. Taxonomy (GTDB): domain Bacteria; phylum Actinomycetota; class Thermoleophilia; order Solirubrobacterales; family 70-9; genus VAYN01. The sequence continues at coordinate 11,293 of DASYLY010000040.1, read as the reverse complement.
CGACGACCGGTGCCACGCCTGGCCCCCGCGAGCGCGCCGCCCATGGCGCTCGCGAGGACCGCGACGGCGACTCCGACGAGTAGCGCCTAAGTCCCGCTGTTTGCGGGTAATGCCCTCTTCGCGGGGGCGAGTTTGCGCCGCTCGCGCTCTTAGACTGGAGTTCAGGCAAGCAATTTCAGAGGAGTGAGAGCTTTGGCAGCTTCAAACGTGAACGTGGTGGTCGTGACCGGGAACCTCACCCGGGACCCGGAGCTGCGGAGCACCCCCGGCGGCACTTCGGTCTGCAAGCTTCGCGTCGCGGTCAACACCCGTCGCAAACAGGGTGACGAATGGGTCGACAAGGCCAACTACTTCGATGTCACCGTCTGGGGAGGACAGGGCGAGAACTGCGCCAACTACCTCTCCAAGGGCCGTCCCGTCGCAATCGAAGGTCGGCTCGACTGGCGCGAGTGGGACGACAAAGAGGGCAACAAACGGCAGACGGTCGAAATCATCGCCAACTCGGTCCAGTTCCTCGGCTCGCGCGACGGCTCCGGTGGCGAGGGCGGTGGTGGTGGCAACGGCGGTGGCTTCGCGCCCCGCAGCGACGTACCGGCTGACACCTCCGACTTCGCCGGCGCCCCTGCCGGTGGTGGAGGCGGCGGCGGGGACGACGACATTCCCTTTTGAGTAGCCCGGCTGCGGGGTTACCCGCCCCGCAGCCGCCAGGTCTGTAGCATCCCCGCCTCGAATGGCACGAGCTAGAGAGTCATCATCTACTTCGACGGCAAAGCGGGGACGGCGCGCACCGGACCGCATGCGTCCGCGCAAGTACACGCGGATCAACTCCGAGACCGTCGACTACAAGGATCTGAACCTGCTGCGACGCTTCCTCTCCGACAAGGGGAAGACCCGCGGCCGGCGCGTCACCGGTCTTTCCCGCGCCCACCAGCGGCAGCTTTCGGTGGCGGTGAAGCGCGCGCGTGAGATCGCGCTGCTTCCCTACGTCGGAGAGCGTTGATGGCACAGGCCATCCTGCTCCAGGACGTCGAGGATCTCGGACAGCGCGGCGATCCGGTCGACGTCTCCTCCGGCTACCTCCGCAACTTCCTGATCCCTCGCAAGCTGGCTCAGCCGGCGACCCCCGGGGCGCTCGAGGAAGCGCAGCGGCGGCGCGAGGCTGCTGAAAAGGCCGAGGCGGCACGGGCAAAGCGCGAAGCCGAAGCCGGCAGCCTGCTCTCGAAGACCGTGCTGACGATCCACCAACGAGCGGGCGAAGACGGCAAGCTGTTCGGCTCGGTCGGCGTCAAGGAGATCGCCGACGCGATCCAGGAGGCCCGCGACGTCAAGATCGACCGTCGCAAAATCCTCCTCGAGCAGCCACTGCGCGAGGTCGGCACCTTCATGGTCGAGATCGAACTGGCCGACGGCGGCACCGCCTCGGTCAAGACGATCATCAGCGAGGAAAAGTAGCTCCTCCCCTTCTCGCCGCGGACGACCCGCGGCGTTAGGCTCGGCGGGTGCGGTACCAGCGCCTGCCAACCCGTGTAAGCCGTCGCGCCCGAGCGCGGACGCGCTTCGGCTGGGCGCGGTCGGAGCGGGCGACGGTCGGGCTTGCGGCAGTCGCGCTGGGCACCGCCGGGGTCGTCCTCACCGACCAGTTCGGCCGCATGCTGCGGCGGCGCTCGCACGAGCGCGAAGACCACGAACCACTGATCGAAGCGGCGCCGGCCGCGGCTGTCGACACGGTCGGCGTGGCGGTCAGCGGCTATACCGCCGCCCCACGTAGCGAAACCGTCCTCTTCAACCTGCTCGGCGGCTTCCTCAGCTCCTTTGCCCTCGTGCGTCTCTCAACTTGGGGGATCCGCGACAAATGGGGGCCGTTCCGCAACGTCAACGTCGGCGGGCGGCACATCCACCACTTCGTCCCCGGCATCCTGATCGCCTTCGCCGCCGGCACCGCGGCGCTGCTGACCGACGACGACGAGCTGGAGCAGCGCCTCGCCATTCCGATGGGCGCCGGCATTGGCCTCACCTTCGACGAGGCCGCCCTGCTCTTAGATCTCCGCGACGTCTACTGGACCCGTGAGGGCCTGCTCAGCGTCCAGCTCAGCCTCGGCGCCACCGCCATCCTCAGCATCGCCATCCTCACCCTGCGCATGCTCCGCCGCGGCGAGCGTCGCCAGGAGGAGGAAGGCCTGATCCCGCCGGCGCTCAGCCACGACGGCGCTCAGCTTGCCTCCCCGGCCTAGTTCTGTCTCGAACTCGATCCACTTCTCTGACTTACTGCGCACCATGCGTGCGCTCTTCCTGTCCACGATCGGAACGTGGACAGAACCTTGGATCAGAGAAAGGCGATCAAGTTGTTGATCGAGGCTGGCTGGACCCAGTCGAGGGGAGGCAAGCACCAGGTCAAGATGGTGAAAAAGGGACAGCGGCCGATCACTCTGCCGCACCACCGCGGTCGCGACTATTCGCGTGGCCTCGCGAGAATGATCCTCAAACAGGCGGGGCTAAGATGAACGACCGGATGGAGCTGACCGTCAATGTCCATATGGAGGACGGATCGTATTGGGCCGATGTCCCCAAGCTACCCGGCTGCTTCGCTGCTGGCGACACCCTCGATGAATTGTTGGAGTCGCTGCGAGAGGGAATCGAGCTCTACCTATCGGAAGAGGAGTCGGCGCGCGAGGTCGTGGGCAACCGGCCATTCATGCTGACCAGTGCCGTGCTCAGCGACGCTGCCTCTGCCTGACGGTATTGCCCTCTCGCTAGCGGCAAAGCCCGCAAACACGACCTTCCCAATTGAGGCCGGGGATGCCGCCTTGGATCCTTCACTAGCCTCAAGATTCCGCCGCAGCGGCCCCGACACTGACTTGATGGCGACTCCTCCCGCAACCCACGTTCCGCCCCAGAACATCGAGGCCGAGGAATCGGTGCTCGGGGCGATGCTGGTGGCCGAGCCGACGCTGACGCGGGTGATCGACGAGGTGAAGCTGAACGCGGCCGACTTCTACCTCGACCGCCACCGGCTGATCTTCGAAGCCGCCCACGACCTCTACGCCGCCTCGAAGCCGGTCGACGAGCTCAGCGTCGCCGAGGCGCTGGCGCAGCGCAACAAGATCGACGAAGTTGGCGGCAAGCACTACATCTCCGAGCTGGCAGCGAAAGTGCCGGCGGCGGGAAACGCCAAGCACTACGCGGAGATCGTCCAACAGAACTCGCTGCTGCGGCGCCTGCTTGGCGCCGGCCAGGAGATCCAGGGCTGGGTCAACGAGCGCGCCGGCGAGCCGCGCGAGCTCTCCGAGCGGGCCGAGAAGCTGCTCTTCGACGTCGCCCACAAGGAGCAGGCGGGGGACTTCCGGATGCTGGGGGAGATCCTCCATGACGAGGTCGACCGCCTCGAGAAGCTCTCCACCGGCGAGATCGAAATGACCGGAACGCCCTCCGGCTTCCGCGACATCGACGCGGTCACCGGTGGCTTCCAGCCGGGGAACCTGATCATCGTCGCCGCCCGCCCGGCGATGGGCAAGAGCGCGCTGGTCGCCAACATCGCCGAAAACGTCGCTGTGAAGAAAGGGCAGCCGGTCGCCTTCTTCTCGCTCGAGATGTCCGAGGTGGAGCTGGCTCAGAGGTTCATCGCCTGCCGGGCGCGGATCTCCGGCGACAAGCTGCGCAAGGGACAGGTGTCCCAGCGTGACTGGCCAAAGGTGGTGCGCGCCTGCAACGAGCTGGAGCAGGCGCCGCTGTGGTTCGACGACTCCTCGGACCTCGGCATCCTCGATCTGCGGGCGAAGGCCCGGCGGCTGCACGCCCAGACCCAGGATCAGGGCGGCCTCGGGCTGATCATCCTCGACTACATGCAGCTAATGCGCTCCGACGACGCCCGCGCCAACCGGGTCGAGCAGGTCGGTCAGATGAGTCGCGGGCTGAAGATCCTCGCCCGTGAGCTGGAGGTGCCGGTGGTGGCGATCTCCCAGCTCTCCCGCGCGCCGGAGCAACGGACGCCGCCGAAGCCGCAGCTCTCCGACCTGCGCGAGTCCGGCCAGATCGAGCAGGACGCCGACGTGGTCGCCTTCCTCTTCCGCGAGGACTACTACCGAGATCCCGATGACGAGCCCGATGGCCTTGCTGATGTGATCATCGCCAAGCACAGGAACGGCCCGATCGGGACCCGCAAGCTGGTCTTTCTCGACCGCTTTCCCAAGTTCGCCGACCACTCCGGGCAGGAACCGCCGATCGACCAGGGCGACCCCGGGCCCGTGGAAGTCGGGGCGGCCCCGACGGGACCTGACTTCTGATGCCGGCGGTCGCCCGCAGCGAGCCGTTCCGCGAACAGGCATGTCCACTCGGCGTCTGCGATGGCTCCGGCTGGATCCTCGGCCCCGAAGACGTGGCGCGCACCTGCGAGTGCCGCGAGCAGAGGCTGCGGCGCGGACGCAGCCGCGGCGTCACCTCGGTGATTCCGCGCAAGTTCCAGGGCGTCTCCTTCGACCGCCCTCCGGTCAGCGACATGGCCCGGGACCCCGCGAGCAAACCGGTGGTCGCCGCCGTCAAGCGCTACATTGGTGAGCTTCCGGAGAACCTCGGCAGCGGCCGGGGACTGTGGCTGTCGGGCAGCACCGGCACCGGCAAGACGACCCTGGCGATGCTCGTCTCGAAGATGGCTATCGCGCAGAGCTATTCCGTTGCCGTCTACTCGCTGCCGAAGCTGCTCGCCCAGATTCGCCGTACCTACGACTCCGAGCCGGGCGGTGACTCCTACCTCTCCTTCTTCGAGCGGCTGACCTCGGTCGATCTCCTCCACATCGACGACCTCGGCGCCGAGAAACGCTCCGATTGGGTGCTGGAGCAGCTCTACGCCCTCGTCAACGAGCGCTACGAGACGCAGCGCTCGATCCTGATCACGACGAACCTCAAAGAGAGCGAGTTGCTGGAGCAGATCGGCGAGCGGACGGTTTCGCGGCTGCTGGAGGTATGTGGCGAGCCTCACGGCCTCTACGGCCAGGACCATCGTTCCGAGTTTGGCAAGGGTGACGAGCGGGCTCCGTTGCCCGGAAACCGCGCCGGTCTGAGCTCGCTGCCGCGTCAGACCTAAGCAATCGTCACAATCCAGCGCTCATGCCTGGCGTGGTCATAGTCGGCGCCCAGTGGGGCGATGAGGGAAAGGGGAAGATCACCGATCTGCTCGCCGAGCAGGCAGCGATGATCGTCCGCTTCCAGGGCGGCAACAACGCCGGCCACACGATCGTGCGTGAAGGCAAGGAGTTCAAGTTCCACCTGATTCCCTCCGGGATCCTGCACTCGGACAAACTCTGCGTGATCGGCAATGGCGTCGTTCTCGACCCGCGCATCCTGCTCGGCGAGATCGACGGGCTAAAGCGGCAGCGAATCAGCGTCAGCAACCTCCGGATCTCCGCCAACGCGCACCTGATCATGCCCTACCACGTGCTGCTCGACACGGCGGGCGAGACCAAGCTCGGCAAGCTCTCGATTGGCACCACCCGGCGCGGAATCGGCCCCTGCTACGCCGATAAGGCGCTGCGCCTCGGCATCCGGGTCCAGGACCTGCTCGACGAGAAGATCCTGCGAACGAAGATCCGCGCCGCGCTGGAGCCAAAGCAACAGGCGCTGCGCGAACTCTCGGTGCAACGGCGCAAGCTTCGTAAGGAAGCGGGCGAGGAGACCGATAAGACCACAGTCGATGAGTCGGTCGGCGAGATGCCGGATCCGCGGCTCGACCTGCACACGATGACCGAGGAACACATCAACTTCGGCCACCGGCTGGAGCCTCACATCGCCGACACGGCCCGGCTCTGCTGGGATCAGCTCGACAGCGACAAGACGGTGATCTTCGAGGGCGCCCAGGCGACCCTGCTCGATCTCGATCACGGTACCTATCCCTTCGTCACCTCCTCCAACCCGATCGCCGGCGCGGCCTGCGTCGGCGCCGGGATCGGGCCGACCGACATCAACCAGGTCTGGGGAGTCGCCAAGGCCTATGCCACGCGGGTCGGCGCCGGCCCCTTCCCGACCGAGCTCCACGACGAGGTCGGCGAGCGGATGCTGGAGCGCGGTCACGAGTACGGGACGACGACCGGGCGGCGGCGGCGCTGCGGCTGGCTGGACCTCATCGCCCTGCGCTACGCGGCACGGCTCAACCGCTTGGACTCGCTGGCGATCACCAAGCTCGACGTGCTCAGCGGGATCGGCCCGCTCCGCGTCGCCGTTCGCTATCGCTCGCGGGAGGGCGCCACCCTCGACAGCTTCCCCTACCACCAGTCGATCCTGCACTCGGCGACACCCGAGTACGAGGAGCTGCCCGGTTTCGACGCCGATCTGGAGGAGTGCCGCGAGGAGGCTGACCTGCCGCAGCAGGCGCGCGACTACCTCGGCTTCATCGCCGACTTCGTCGGGGTGCCGGTGCGGTTGGTCGGGGTTGGCCCCGACCGCGAGCAGGTCATCTGGATCGACGGCTGAGCCCAGCCGGCAGCGAGATACCAAGGAGTACACAGATGGCGCACGTTTCGCCTCTGCTCTACAGTCAAGGGGTGGCTTCTGGTAGACGTGCAGCCAAGTTAAGCGAGCGGCTGCCAAGAGGGAGACACGGTTTACCGAGGGAGGCGGTAACCGAATCCCAGCGCATTCGCATCCATCAGGCGATGATCGAGGTCGTCTCCGAGCGCGGCTACCCGGAGACGCGCGTCGTCGACGTGATCGGGGTGGCCGGAGTCTCGCGCAAGACCTTCTACGAGCTGTTCGAGAGCAAGGAGGACTGCTTCCTCGCCGCCTACGACGTCCTGCTCGGGAATTTGCTCGGAGACACCGCCGACGGCTTCGAGTCGAAGCCGGGCGCTCCCTGGGCTGAGCGAGTCGCAGCGGGCATGCAGGCACTGCTCGAGCACTTGGCCCAGCATCCCGACGAGGCCCGCTTCGCGATCGTCGAGGTGCTGGCGGCGGGACCGAAGGCGTTGGCCCGTCGCGACGCCGCGCTACGGCAGTTCACCGGCTTCCTTGAGGCGGGCCGCTCGGAGACCTCTGTGGAGCTACCGGGGATCACCTCGCTTTCGCTGGCGGGGGGAATCAACGAGCTCCTCTACAGCGAGATTCTCCACGGCGCGGCGGCGCGGCTGCCCAGCCGCTTGCCCGACCTGATGTTCTGGATAACGCTGCCGTTCCTCGGCCCGGATGGCGCGGCGGCCGAGCGGGAGCGGGTTCGCCTCTCCATGTCGGAGTCCTAAAACGGCTTGTTAAGCCGCTCTTTTGGGGGCCGAGCAGGGTTTACCTATTGCCGGATGTTGGTAAGTTGGCCAGTCCGGGGTAGTCCACCCATGAACGTTTCCGACGGCTGGGGCTCTGGACGGGCAGGCCGCAAAAGGAGAGATATAGGGACATGCGCAAGTACTTGACGTTAATAGTGGCTGTATGCGCTCTTGTCGCGCTCAGCGTGGCCGGCATCGCCTCGGCCGCGAATAAACCGGTCAAAGTAACGGCCGGCAATCTCGAAATGACCTTCAACGGCGGCTTCACGCCCAAGGTCCTACCGAAGAAAACCTTCGCCCCGATCGGGCTCACCGTCGAAGGCGACATCAATACCGTCGACGGTAAACAGCCGCCGGCGCTGAAAGAATTCGTCGTCGAAACCGACAAAAACGGCGCCATCAACGTCAAAGGCTTCCCGACCTGCAAAGGCTCGGCCCTGCAGTCGCGCGACACCAAGGCCGCCGAAGGCGCTTGCGGCGACGCGATCATCGGCGAAGGAACCACCGACATCGTGGTCGAGTTCCCAGAACAGGCCCCGATCCCGGTGAAAAGCAAGCTGCTGCTCTTCAACGGCGGCTTCTCCGGCGGTACGACGACGCTCTACGTCCACGCCTACATCACCGTCCCGACCCCAGCTGCGGTTGTGACCACGGTGAAAGTCAAGAGCGTCAAAAACGGTCGCTACGGCACCAAATCCGTCGCCACCGTCCCGAAGATCGCCGGCGGCTACGGCTCGGTGACTCACTTCGACCTGGACATCCCCAAGAGCCCGAAGTACAAAGGTAAGAAGTACGACATCCTCACCGCCAAATGCCCCGACGGCAAACTGCAGGCCCACGGCACCGCTGTCTTCAAAGACGGCACCAAAGTGTCGGCCGAGGTCATCCGTCCTTGCACCGGCAAAGGCTGATAATCAGCTAAGTAGCAGCAAGGAAAGGGCGGCCTCCGGGCCGCCCTTTTTTTGTGCCTTGTTCGGCGTCGGGGGACATCAATCACTCTCCCCCGGAGGCCGTTGCGCAGCAGGTCGTAGGGGTGATTCGGGGTTGTGGGCCCTTGAGCCTCCGGGGGAGAGTGATTGATGTCCCTCCCTACACGAAGCAAGGCGCCGCAGGGCGGCTATCGCCTCGACGCGCTCGGACGGCATGGCGCTGTGGACGCGCCTGGAGCGGCGCTGCGATCGAGCAGCCCGCCTCCTCCTTGCGCGATCCTCTCCTCAACAAGCGCCGGACCAAGTGGGGACGACGCACGGACGAATAGCAGCTCGTTGAAGCGGCCCAACCCCTGGGCCGTATCCGAGGAGCCGTGCTTTCCGCGGAACTACAGCCAGCGACGTTCGGGGCCATCCGACACCCTCCCCCGGAGGCTCAAGGGCCCACAACCCCGAATCACCCCTACGACCTGCTGCGCAACGGCCTCCGGGGGAGGGTGTCGGATGGCCCTACACGCAGCAGGCGGCTAGTTCCCGCTCTGTTCGAACACGTGCTGGTAACTAGTCTTCGATCCCGATCGTCCAATGGGATCGAACTGGGCCTGCGGAGTGCAGCCGGGGGCGGGGACCGTGCTGGTGCTGGCCTGTTCGGCGAAGGCGAACCGCTTGATGTTTTTGAAGAACTGTTCGGAGAATTTGAGTTCACCGTTCTTCGCCCTTGCTTGGAAGGTCGGGTTGCTCGCCGTGTCCGGATCGAGGAAGGCCGTGATGCCGGAGCTGCACTGGCGCGTATCGAAGCTCGGCAGGCCGCTGGCCAGCGACTGGGCCCAGAGCGGCGGGCTGTAGGCGCTGTTGCGGTTGTTGGTCAGGCGGCGGTTGTAGGTGGAGACCGATTCTGGGGTCAGCGGGCCCATCGCGCGCAGGAAGTGGACGTTTTCTCCCGTCCGCTCGTTTTCGGTCGGGATGATCCCGGCGGTCGCCGCGGCGACGTTGGCGAAGAAGGCGGCGAACTCGCGTTTGTAGAGATCGAGGCCGCTGATGATCGGGTTGAAGTTGCGCAGGAAGGGGTCGATCGCCCGCAGCAACGGCGGAAACTCGTCGCGGAACAGCTTCCGCAGCGCCGGGAAGGCGGTGGGTGCCTTGGCGATCACCGGTGCGAAGCCTTCAAAGAAGCCTTTCGCCTGCGGGGCCAGCTTGGCGAAGGCGATGAAGGTCGGTGAGAGCTCTTCGGCGGCGGGCACGAGCTGGCGCATCACCGGGGTTGCGTCGACGGAGAAGCTGCGTAGGCGCTCCAGGGTCAGCTGCGACTCGTCGAGGAAGGTCGGGAAAGCGCGGAACAGCGCTTCGATGTCGCGGTCGCGGCGTGCCGTAGTCGTGAAGACCTGGTTGGAGTTGCGGATCAAGCCCTCGAGCTGGCCTTCGCGTCCGCGCAGCGACTGGAAGGTGATGGCGCCGTTGCGGAACAGCTGACCGACCGCGAGGCGCTGCGTGTCGAGCACCCGGAAGAGCCTGTCGAAGCTCCTGAAGGTCGGTTCGAACTCACCGAGGGCGTAAGACAGATCCTGCCCGCGGCCACCGATCCCGACTGCTGCCTCCTGCATCCAGGTCTGGAAGGCGGCACGGGTCTCAGGGTTGAAGGTGCGGAAGATCTCGTCGAGCTGAACCGACTGGGCGACTTGGGCAGCCGGCAACGTGCCGCCGTCTTCGAGCTCGGGGCCATTACGGGATCCCGAGGTGAGTTCGACATAGGTCTCGCCCAGCAGCGTCTTCGTCCGCAGGATCGCCCGCGTCGACTTGGGCAGCGGCGCGTACTGGTCCTCGATGTCGATCGTCGCCAGCGCCTGCTCTCCGTTCGGCGCCAGCTCGATGCTTCGCACTTTGCCGATGTTGACGCCGGCGATCCGCACGTCCGACTGTTCCGCCAGCTGCGTCGCCTCGTTGAAGGGAACTTTCATTTCATAGGGTTTCGCGCGGAACGGGGTCGGGCCGCCGAAGGTGACCCAAAGGAAGAGCAGGATCCCGAAGCAGGACAGCGCGAAGCCGACGATGACGAGGAGCTGGGCGGTGCTGGGTGCCTTCTTGCTCACAGGGCCGCTTTCGGTCCGCAGAACACCGTCGGGAGTTCTTTGTCTTCGGGGATGTCGGGCAGTTCCTTCGGGCGCGGGACGCCTGCAACCTGAAGCAGCGTTTTGAGGAATTCGAATTCAGGCAGCGGGCTTTCCCCCAGGCCATAGGCGAGCTGGGAGGTCTTGCACGGCAGCAATACGAGCCCGCGCTGCACCGGCCCGCCGGCGTCCTGGAGGCTGTAGGTGGCGTTGAGGTTGTGATTGAGCCACGGCAGGTAGAAGAGGTAACTCTCCTTGCCTTTCGGCTTGTAGGCCAGCTCGTTGAGGAACGTGTTGAAGGAGCCGACGGCGTTGCCGAAGCCGGTCACCGCCTTCTTGAAGGGGCCGGAGGTTTCCGCAGTGTGGGTCAGGACCGGACGGATCTGGCGAGTGAAGGGGCGGATCTGGTCGCGTATCGGCGCCGTGGTCTGGGCGAAGAAGCGCTCGGTCGCCTTGAAGGCCGGCACCGAGGCCTGCGCCTGGGGGATCAGCGCCGTCAGCGCCGGGCCGGAGATGTCGGAGAAGCGCTTGGAGCTGGCGAGACCGGCGTTGGCCACGCGCAGGGTCTCGGGAAACTCGCGCAGCGCCTCCTGGATCGCCGCCTGCTCGTTGGCGAAATTCCCGAGAGCGGCCTTGGAGGAGGTGACGAAACGGCGGATCTGGGTGTCGTGGCGGCCGAGTTCCGTGGTGAGAAGCCCGAAGTTGTGGATCACCCGCGCCAGCTCCCGGCGCCGTTCGGCGATCGGTTTGTTGAGCTTGGCGACGTAGTGAACGAACGGCTGGAAGCGACGGAAGGCGTTGCCGAGCTGCTTGCCGCGGCCGCCGATGCCCTGGGCGCCACCGGCGACGAGCAGCTGCAGGTATTTCTGCGTGTCGCTATCGAGAGTGGCGAGGAAGGCGTCGAAGTTCGTGTTCGGTTCGGTCTGCGTAAGCGAGAAGTGGGCACCGTCCTCGACGTGCTTGCTGCCGCTGCCGGGGGCGACCTCGACGATCATGTCGTTGAGGTTCGTTTTCGGCC
>DASYLY010000039.1:0-12784 GCA_036009365.1 Solirubrobacterales bacterium | reverse complement strand
CACTGCCTGCAACAGCTCCTCGTCGACTGCGCCGGGGGTGGGGGTGGTGGTTTCGCCGGCGGTGGTGGCAGCGAGCGGTGGCGCCGAGGCCGAGGCCGGGTGGGCCGAGGAGACCGCCGCCGCTTCGACGCCGAGATCCTCGGCGACCGACTCGTAGAAGTTGTCTTCGCCCTGCAGCAACTGCTCGACCCGGCGCAGGAAGGCCCCCGACTCGGCTCCCTGGATGACCCGGTGGTCATAGGTCGAGGTCATCGTCATCACCTTGGAGACGCCGAGCAGGCGAATCCGCTCCCCGGTGGCGTGCAGCCACTCCGGCGGATAGGCGATCGAGCCGGTGGCGATGATCGCGCTCTGGCCGCTCAGCAGCCGCGGCACCGAGGCGACGGTGCCGATCCCGCCCGGGTTGGTGAGGGAGATGTTGGTGCCCTGGAAGTCGTCGGGGCTGAGCTTGTTCTCGCGGGTCTTCGCGATCAGCTCCTCGTAGTAGGAGTGGAAGCCGGCGAAGTCGACCCCGTCGGCGCCCTTGATCGCCGGCACCATCAGGCTGTGCGAGCCGTCCTTGCGCTCGACGTCGACGGCGATCCCGAGATTGACCGGCCCACCCTCGATCGCGAACGGCTTCCCCTCCCGCTCCTCGAACCTCCGCACCATCACCGGAAACTCTTTAGCTGCCTCCACGATCGCCCAAGCCACCAGATGAGTGAAGGAGACCTTCAGCCCCTTCTCCTTCAGCATCCCGTTCAGCGCCCGGCGTTTCGCATCCAGCGTGTCCACCGCAATCGTCCTGAACGAAGTCGCCGTAGGCACCGCCCGGCTCTCGTCCATCGCATTAGCCAACATCGCTGCCGGCCCCCGCAGCGCCTTCGGCTCACCAGCAGTCGCAGCGGGAGCAGCGCCGTTGCCGGCGTTCAGCACATCCGCCTTGGTCACCTTGGCGCCAGGTCCCGAGCCAGCTACCGAGCCAAGGTCAACGCCATTAGCCGCCGCAATCCGCCGGGCGACCGGCGTCGCCCGGACATTTGAAGAATCTCCAGAAGCAGCAGCCCCGTTGCCGGAACCGGCGCCGGTTCCTACGGCAGTTCCAGCCGCTCCACCTGCGGGTGGCGCCGGGGGTGGGCCCCCCGCCGGGTGAGGCGGGGGGACATCCCCGGTGACAGGACCCGCAGTCGAGCCGCTAGAGCCCTCGGAGGAACCCTCGCCCAGCTCCATCTCAGCCATCGGAGCCCCAACCGGAACCTCGTCATCAACCGCCACCAGAAGTTTCGTAATGACCCCATCAGCCGGTGCCGGAACCTCGGCATCGACCTTGTCGGTCGACACCTCAACGATGGTGTCGCCCTCATTGACGGTGTCCCCCTCGGTGACGTGCCACTCCAGCACGATGCCCTCGGTCACCGACTCGCCCATCTCAGGCATCGTGATCTGCACGGTGGCCGTCTCTGCCATTTCTCGTTTGAGTCTATGAAACCCGGCAAAGGAGCAGCGGTGGGCAGGTAGGCTGGGGCGATGAATTACTTCCTCACCGGAGCAACCGGCTTCATCGGCCGCAATTTGGTCGAGAAACTTCTGCAGCGCGAGGGCACGATCTACGCGCTGGTCAGGGCCGGCTCCCGGGGCCGCCTGGAGGAGCTGCGGACCGGCTGGGGAGCCGATGGCGCCCGCATCGTTCCGGTCGCCGGCGACCTCTCGCGGCCGGGGCTCGGCGTCTCCGAGGAGGACATGGTCGCGATGCGGGGCGAGATCGACCACTTCTTCCACCTGGCGGCGATCTACGACCTCGATGCCGACGCCGAAGCGCAGGAGATCGCCAACGTCGACGGCACCCGCTACGCGACGGAGCTGGCGAGTGCGATCGAAGCAGGCTGCTTCCACCAGGTCAGCTCGATCGCTGCTGCCGGCCTCTATAAGGGCGAGTGGCGTGAGGATATGTTCGACGAGGCCGAACGGCTCGACGTCAACCCCTACTTCCGCACCAAGCACGAGGCCGAGCGGGTTGTCCGCGAGGAGTACGCACGACCCTGGCGCGTTTACCGGCCGGGGATCGTCGTCGGCGACTCGCGCACCGGTGAGATCGACAAGATCGATGGGCCCTACCTCGCCTTCAAGGCACTGCAGCGGGCGCGCCGGGTGCTGCCATCCTGGCTACCGACGGTCGGTGTCGAAGGCGGCGAGATCAACATCGTCCCGGTCGACTACGTAGCGGCGGCGCTCGACCACATCGCCCACAAACCAAAACTTGACGGCAAGGTCTTCCACCTCACCGACCCCAACGCCAAGACCGCAGGCGAGCTGATCAACATCTTCGCCAAGGCCGCCGACGCGCCGCAGATGACGGTGCGGCTTGACACCGACCTGACCGAACCGGCGACCAGCGCCGCTCGGGCGGCGCTGAAGCTGTTGCCAGGGTCGAAGCGGGTCGTCAAGGCCGCGTTCGACCAACTGGGCCTGCCCGCCACCGTCCTCACCTACATCGACTACCCGACCACCTTCGACTCGAGCCAGAGCCACAAGGCGCTGAGGGGATCCGGAATCGAAGTGCCGCCACTGGAGAGCTACGCGGCGCGGATCTGGGACTACTGGGAGCGCAACCTCGATCCCGACCTGTTCAAGGACCGCACGCTCTCCTCCGCGGTCCGCGGCAAGGTGGTGATGATCACCGGCGCCTCCTCGGGGATCGGCAAAGCGGCCGCCGTCAAAGTCGCTGACGCCGGCGCCACCGTGCTTCTCGTCGCCCGTTCGGTCGAGAAGCTGGAGGAGACCAAAGAGGAGATCGTCGCCGCCGGCGGCACCGCCCACATCCACCGCTGCGACCTCTCCGACATCGAGGACGTCGAGCGGATGGCCGAGGAGGTGCTCGCCTACCACGGCAACGTCGACATCCTCGTCAACAACGCCGGCCGCTCGATTCGCCGTTCGGTGATGCTCTCCGTCGACCGCTTCCACGACTACGAGCGCACGATCCAGCTCAACTACCTCGGCGCGGTGCGACTGATCCTGGCGCTGCTGCCCTCGATGCGAGCCCGCAAGTCGGGGCAGATCATCAACATCAGCTCGATCGGGACCCAGACCAACCCGCCGCGCTTTTCCGCCTACGTCGCCTCGAAGGCGGCGCTCGATGCCTTCAGCCGCGTGATCGCTTCAGAGGTGGTCGACGACGGCATCGACCTGACGACGATCCACATGCCGCTGGTGCGGACGCCGATGATCGCGCCGACCCGGATGTACGACATGTTCCCGGCGATCACGCCGGAGGAGGCCGCCGAGATGATCGCCAAGGCGATGGCCCGGCGGCCGAAGAAGGTGGCGACCAAACTCGGCACCTTCGGTGAGTTGCTCTACGCGGTGGCGCCGAAGGCCAGCGACAAAATCCTCAACACGGCCTACAAACTGTTCCCGGAGTCGCAGGCTGCCAAGGGTAAAAAAGAGGAGGCGCCGGACAAGCCTCCGACCACCGAGGCCGTGGCCTTCGCGCACCTGATGAAAGGCGTGCACTGGTAGCAGTCGCTGCTGGGGGACCCCGATGAATCAGGGGCGCAGGCTCAAGCATTGGGGGTGGGGGTATGAGGACCAGGCGCCTTCTGAGAAGGAGCTGACCGACGCCGCTGCCGGCATCCGCGAGCGGTTTGGGTTTGGCGGCGATCCGGAGAGGCCGGTGCCGCTTGATCAGGTGGAGCTGCGGGCGTCGCGGCTGAAGGCTCCCACCGAGCTGGGGGATCTCTTCTCCGACGACAAGTACGAGCGGGCTTCGCGGGCGTTGGGGAAGGCCTATCGAGATGTGGTGCGGGGGTTCAGGGGCGAGTTTGAGGATCCGCCGGATCTGGTGGCACTGCCGCGGGACGAGTCGGAGATCGAGGTGGTGCTGAACTGGGCCGAGGCCGAGGGGGCGGCGGTGATCCCGTTCGGGGGCGGGACCAGCGTCGTCGGTGGGGTGGAGCCGCGGCTGGGGGACCGGCCGGTGGTGACGATGGATATGCGGCGGCTCGATCGGGTGCTCGAGGTCGAGCCGGAATCGCTGGCGGCGCGGATTCAGGGCGGCGCCACCGGGCCACGGCTGGAAGAGCAGCTGCGCGAGCACGGGCTGACGCTGCGGCACTTCCCGCAGTCGTTCGAGTACGCCACGCTCGGCGGCTGGATCGCGACCCGGGCCGGTGGCCACTTCGCCACTCTGCACACCCACATCGAGGACCTGGTCGAGTCGGTGCGGGCGATCACCCCGCGCGGCACCTGGGAGAGCCGGCGGCTGCCTGGCTCCGGCGCCGGCCCTTCGCCCGACCGATTGCTGGCCGGCTCCGAGGGCATCCTCGGGGCGATCGCCGAGGCCTGGGTACGGGTGCGGTCGCGGCCCCAGTTCAAGGCCTCCTGCGGAGTCGAGTTCGGCGACTTCATGGCCGCGGCCTGGGCTGTGCGCGAGATCTCGCAATCAGGGCTGCACCCCTCCAACTGCCGCCTGCTCGATGCTTCCGAGGCGGAGCTGACCGGCGCCGGCAGCGGCGAGGCCAACCTGCTGATCCTCGGCTTCGAGTCCGCCCACGTCCCCGTCGACTCGGCGATGTTGGCGGCCCTCGACATAGCCCGCTCCCATGGCGGCATCCCAAACAGCCCGCCGACGGGCCGAAAAGCCACGAATGGCGAGGGAAATCGGCCCGTCGACCCAAAGGGCGGCGACGCCGTCGGGGCCTGGCGGGGGGCGTTCCTGCTCGCGCCCTACCTTCGCGACACCTTCGTCGCCTGCGGAGTGCTCTCGGAGACCTTCGAGACGGCGATCGTCTGGGACCGCTTCGAGGAGTTTCACGCGGGCGTGATGGCGGCGGCGCGCAATGCCGTCGCCGAGGTCTGCGGCTCACCGAGTGAGGGCGAGGGCGCGCCGCGGATCAGCTGTCGCTTCACCCACGTCTACCCGGACGGCCCGGCGCCCTACTTCACGGTGATCGCACCGGCGGTCCGTGGCGGCGAGGTCGAGCAGTGGGACGAGATCAAGGCGGCCGTCTCGGAGGCGCTGATCACGGGCGGCGGCACGATCACCCATCACCACGCGGTCGGCCGCGACCACCGCCCCTGGTACGACCGCCAGCGTCCGGCCCCGTTCGCGGCGGCGCTGCGCGCCGCCAAGACCGAGCTGGACCCCGCCGGGATCCTCAACCCCGGCGTCCTGATCGATCCGGCCTGATACATCTCTCCGCTCTGATCAGCCCCAGCGGCAGCCCGGCAAAGTTGATCGCGACGGCCCGCAAAGGCGATCTCGAGTTGGTGACTTCACCCTTGTTGGTGGCCGAGCTGGAAGATGTGTTGCGGCGGCAGAAGTTCCGCCGCTACGTGGACCTCGATGCCGTACGTGACTTCGTCGATCTCGTTCTACGGGTCAGCCTGCATGTCTCCGACCCTGATGGGCCGTCCTCCCTGCGCTCCCCCGACCCGGACGACGATTACCTGATTGCTCTCGCCCAGGCCCAGAATGCGATCCTCGTCTCCGGCGATAACCACTTGCTCGACCTCTCTGACGGGGCTCCCATCCTCGCCCCGTCTGACCTCCTGGCGGCTACTCTCTGACTGTGGCAGCGGTGGACAAGCCGGCTCCCCGAGGGCCTGAGGCCGATCAGGATCCTTGGCGCGCCAAGGAGGAAGCGCGCAGGCGGCAGCTGCGTGAAGATGCCCGCCGTTCGCTGGCCGTCAATCTGGCCGAGGGCCTTGCGCTGAGCGAATTCCTCTCCACCTTCACCGGCAGCGCCAGGACCGTTGACCACTGACCTTCTGAAGCTCCGGCTGTTGCTGGAGCAGCTGATCGAGGCAGAGGTCGGGTTCGTTCTGGTTGGGGGGCTTGCTGTGAACGCGTGGGGCTATCTGCGAGGGACTCGGGATGTCGATGTCGTTCCCGACCCGTCCCCTGAGAATCTGGAGAAGCTCGATGCATTGCTGACCCGACTCAATGGCAAGGTTGACGTGGATGGGGAGCTGCTCGGCGCCGGGTCCATCAGGACCTTTCTCCGCACTGGAGATCGAACTCTGGTTCTCACCGAGCTAGGCCGAGTGGACGTGCTTCAGGGCCTCCCCCAGGTGCCTCCGTTTTCCGTCCTGGATAAGCAGGCCACCGATGTGGACATGGACGGCCTTGTCATACGGGTCTGCTCACTCGAGCACCTCTTGGAGATGAAGCGCGCCAGCGACAGGCCGCGAGACAGGGACGACTTAGAAGCGCTGGAAGCCGCCCAAGGGCCTTAGCGGCCCTTACAAACTCCTTACCTGCGCCTGATCGCCGCCGAACTCGGCGGCCTGAGGATCGGTCTCGTCAGGTTCAGCTACAAGGAGGTTTCCGATGTTCGACCATCCATCCAGGCGCATACGAGCGATCGCCATGCTGGGCGTCGTCGCGGCGCTGGCGATCGGCGGAGTGGCCGCGGCCAAGGGCGACTCTGGCAACAGTGCGGACGGGCCGCGGCAGGGAGCCAAACCGCTCGGGCCGCCGCCGGGGGCTCCGGGGCTGCCGATGAAAGGTCTCACCTACGCCGAGTTCCATGTTCAGAAAGACGGCCAGGCGCTGACGATCAGGCTCGACCAGGGCAAGATCACGGCGATCGACGAGAGCTCGATCACGCTCAGCGAGAACGACGGCAGCACGGTCACGATCGCGATCGACGAGGACACCGAGGTGCTCACCGGCCCCGGCAAGGACGCCACCGTCGATGATCTCGCGGTCGGTCAGCAGGTCGGTCTCTGTGGCCCCGAGGGAGGCACCGCCAAATCGATCATGGTGCCGCCGAAGAAAGGCGAGATGAAAGGAGCGCCGCAGGGCGGCCCGAGCGGGCAGCTGCCACCGCCTCCCGGAGGCTCCCCTCCTAGCGGCGAGTGAGAGGCTAGGTCCATGAACGGAGCCATCCTCGTCGTCGAGGACGAGCAGGCGATCGCCGACCTCGTTCGTGCCTATCTGCGACGGGATGGCTTCGACGTGGTCTGGGCGCGCAGCGGCGAGCAGGCGCTGGAGGAGCTGGTGCGACACCCGGTGCGGCTGGTGGTGCTGGACATCGGCCTGCCGGGGATCGACGGCTTCGAGGTCTGCCGCCGCCTGCGCGCCCGGGTCGGCGTCCCGATCCTGATCCTCAGTGCCCGCGACGACGAGGTCGACCGCGTCGCCGGGCTCGAAGCGGGCGCCGACGACTACGTCACCAAGCCCTTCTCGCCGCGCGAGCTGGTCGCCCGGGTGAAGGCGATCCTGCGCCGCGCGCCGGGCGGCGCGATCGTCGACGGGGGCGCTCTCGCGCTCGGCGCGGTCGCGCTCGACCGCGCCTCGCGCACGGTTCGCGTGTCCGGCCAAACGGTCGAGCTGACCTCACGCGAGTTCGATCTGCTGGCGGCGCTGTTGGCGCACCCGGGTGTCGTCCTCAGTCGCGACAGGCTGCTGGAGATGGCCTGGCAGGGCGAGTTCGCCGGCGGCACCCGGACCGTCGACGTTCACGTCGCCCAGCTGCGCGGCAAGCTCGGCCTGCCTGATTTCATCGAGACGGTCCGCGGCGCCGGATACAAGGTCAGACCGGCCTGATGCGCTCGCTGCGGGCGCGGCTCTTCCTCGCCATTCTCGGCACCGTCCTGGTCGGGGTGGGGGCGGCGCTGGCGCTGGGCGTGGTGCTGACCAAGGATGCCGTGCGTGAGACGATCCGCGGCGACGTCGAGCGCCAGGCCGATGCATTCGCGACCCAGTTCGCCCGCCTGCCGCCGGCCACCGCACGGCGGTTGCGATTGGGGCAGGCACCGCCGCCGGTGTTGCCGCCCAAACCGGCCGGAGCGCCGCTGGCCAAACCTCCCCCCGCCGGCGGCCCGGCGGGTATGCCGCCCGGGAACCCGCCGCCTGGCGGTCCTCCAGCCGCCGCCGGCCCGGAGGGCGCCCCCAGCGGCCCGCAGCCGGTGCGGGTGGTGAGCCCTGCCATGGCACGGCGCCTGCTGCCGGCCGATGGTGCCGCCGAGCTGGTCCGCAGTGGCTCTGCCGACGGCACCGCCGAGATCGACGGTCGCGAGCAGATCTACGCGGCGCGGCGCGTGCGGGACTCGGTGCTGCTGGTCACCCGCCCCGACGTCGTCACTGGCGGCGACTTCAGCCGCTACCTCTCGGCACTGCTGATCGCCAGCGGAGCCGCCGCCCTGCTCGCGGCTGCAGTGGCGGCCCTGCTGGCACGCCGGCTGACGGCGCCGCTGCGCCGGCTCGGTGCGGCGGCGGGTGAGCTGGCGGCCGGCGGCCGGCCGGAGCCGGTGCCTCCGGAGGGGACCGAGGAGCTCGACGAGCTGGCGGCGGCTTTCAACGGCATGTCCGACCAGCTGGCGCTAGCCCGCGACGCCGAGCGGGCGGTGCTGCTCTCGGTCTCCCACGACCTGCGCACGCCGCTGACCTCGATCCGCGGTTACGCCGAGGGGATCGAGGACGGCACGGTCGAGCCACGCGAGGCCGCCGCGGTGGTCCGCCGCGAGGCGGGGAGGTTGCAGCGGCTGGTCGGCGATCTGCTGGCGCTGGCGCGGCTGCGGCAGGGGGTGCTGGAGGTGCGCCGGGAGCCGGTCGATCTCGCCGCCGTCGCTCGCGAGGCGGTCGAAGGCATGCGCCCTCGGGCCGGCGAGGCTGGGGTGGAGATGCGGATCGAGGGCGGCACGGCGGCCGTTGCCGCCGATCATGGACGCACTCTGCAGGTCGTCTCCAACCTGCTCGACAACGCGATCAGGGTCAGCCCGGCAGGCGGTGCGGTGACGGTCACCGTCGCCCCCGGCACGATCGCCGTTCACGACCGCGGTCCCGGCATTCCCGAGGCCGAGATCCCCCGGGCCTTCGAGCGTTTCCACCTGCGCTCTCGCGCTGGCAATGGTTCCAGCGAGGGCGCCGGCCTCGGTCTTGCGATCGTCCACGAGCTGACCGAGGCGATGGGCGGCACCGCCAGTGTCGAGAACCTCCCAGACGGTGGCGCCCAGTTCAGGATTCGGCTGCCCTTCGCGTCGGAGACCACCCAGGACGACGGTCGGCAGGGGCCTTGACACCCGGCGGCGGTACCCTTTCGCGACCCGATCTCCCTGGTCATGCGGGTCCCGGTGCCCAGGCGCCGACCTCCAGAGATGGAAACGATCACTTCGGAACAACCGACCGTGCCGGCTGAGGCGCGGCAGGGCGAGCCCGGCGAGCCGGTCGTGCCCCGGCGCTCGCCGCTGCGCGCGGCGATCAAGACCGGGCGGCCGAAGGAGTGGATCAAAAACGTCTTCGTGTTCGCCGGGCTGCTCTTCTCCGGCAAGTTCAACCAGTCGCACGAGATCGTGCTGTCGCTGTTCACCTTCGTCTCCTTCTGTCTGATCTCCAGCGCTGGCTACTTCGTCAACGACCTGATCGACGTCGAGCTCGACCGCAAGCATCCGAAGAAGCGCTTCCGTCCGCTGGCCGCGGGCGAGCTCTCGGTTGGGACGGCGAAAGTGATCGCTCCGGCTCTGGCCTTGGTCGCGATCGCGCTCGCCTTCGCCACGGTTAACTGGGAGGTCGGCCTGATGGTGATCGGCTACGGCGTCGCCCAGATGGCCTACAGCCTCGGCCTCAAGCAGATCGTGATCATCGACGTGATGACGCTGGCGGGACTGTTCATCCTCCGCGTCGCCGCCGGCGCCAGTGCCGTCGACGCCCACGCCTCCGAGTGGCTGATCCTCTGCACCGGCATGCTCGCCGCCTTCCTCGGCTTCACCAAGCGCCGCCAGGAGGCGGTCTCCGAGCTGCACGAGGGGACCTCGACCCGGCCCGTCCTCGAGCACTACTCGCTGCCCTTCCTCGACCAGATGGTCTCTCTGGTCACCACCGGCACCGTGATCAGCTACGCGATCTACACCGTCAACTCGCCGCTGATCGGCAGCCAGATGATGCTGACGATCCCGCCTGTGGTTTACGGGATCTTCCGCTACCTCTACCTGATCTACGACCGCTCAGACGACCGCTCGATGGCCCAGATCGTCGCCGGCGACCGCGGCATCCAAGCCGCCGGCGCCGCCTATGCGCTCGTCGCCTTCCTGCTGCTCTACGTTTTTAACTGACGCCAGTGAGACGGGCGTCCGTCTCAGGCTCTTACTATCCGCTTGTGCCACAGGATGACTTAGAGCTGCTGTCTTCTGCCGAGCTCGCTGCGATAGACGCTAGCTATATCGAGTTTCCATCGTTCATTGGATGGGCCACCGAGGTTCCTAGGGCGGATCTCTGGACGCGAGATCTTGAGGCATTTCGAGAGATCTCCGAATCTGCGTCGGAGGCAGATCTAGAGAGGGCTCGAGAGATTGCGCTGAGAACCGCTGCTTTCGACACTGGCGCGATTGAGGGCCTCTATCCAACTGATCGAGGCCTGACTTTGACCGTTGCGACCCAAGCTGCTACCTGGGAGCAGGAAGTTGAAGAACGAGATGTCGGCGCGCTGGATCTGTTCAAGGCGCAATTGAACGGTCTCGATCTAGTCCTCGATCTCGTCACCAATCGCTTTCCGAAAATCACTCAGGCGTGGATTCGGACTCTTCATAAAGAGATTGTCGGCGCCCAAGAGACTTATCGCGTAAAGACTCCTGTGGGGTTTCAGGACCGACCCCTTCCCAAGGGCGAGTACAAGCGTCATCCCAATCACGTCAGAACTGCTGACGGTGCTCTCCATGCCTATGCACCGGTTGATCAAACCCAAGCCGAGATGCAACGGTTCCTAACTGAGCTCGAAGGCGCGACCTTCCGAGACGCGCACCCACTCCTACAGGCTTCATATGCGCACTATGTGCTGACGGCCATCCACCCCTTCGCTGATGGCAACGGAAGAGTGGCAAGGGCAGTTGCATCTGCCTATACCTATCGCGCTGCCTCGGTTCCGCTGATCGTTCTCGCGCACCATCGCGATGAATACCTCGATTCACTTGCAGCGGCGGATGGCGGGAACCCAGGGCCCTTCCTTGAGTTTGTCGCACGAGCTGCGAGAGACGGACTGGAGATGGTCACCGAGAGGCTGCGTACTGCGCAGGCACCGCAACCAGATCAGCTGCTCGGTGAATTTAGAGACATGTACCGGGCTCAAGGAGACTTAAGTCACAGACAGCTTGATGAAGTCGGCAACGGCTTTACGGAAGGCCTGGTTGAGGCGGTGGCCGCGCAAGTGCGCGGACTTGCCGTGCCAGACGGAGTTGAGATTGTGTCAGTGGGGGGGAGCGGGGGTCGGCAAAGAGGACTGCCCTCTGGATTTAGATCGCTAGTGGTCCCTGGCCCTCGCTACGTGCAGCTTGAGCTAACTGCCGCTGCGCCTGGAGAAGCAAAGCTCCGAATTGTGCTTGACGTTCTTGTCTCGACTGAGACTGATACCACCACCTCGGTGCTGGTGCTTCAGAGAGACGGGCATGAGCAACTGATGCTTGGGCTCGCCGATCTTGTGCCCCAGCTATCTAGCGCGGCCCGGTTGCGGATCGATAGTTATCTTCAGCGAATCCTTGGGTTTGCCCTGAGCGAGCTCTTGGCTCGTTCGAAGGCGCGGCTGCAAGAGGCGGGGTATTAGGAAGCCATCGTGAGCCAGGTTAACTTCCACACGTCTCCTCTCGGCTAGAGCAGTTCCGCCTCGGGCGGCGGGCCCTCCATCAGGTAGAAGCGGGCGCGGCCGAGCTCCTCGCCGTCGACTTGGACGACGGCGGCGTGGGGGCCGGGGGCGACGAAGGTGGCGGTGGTGCCGATCGACATCACCAGGCGCTGCTCCTGGCCGGTCGGCATGCCGGGCGGGCGACCGGTCTCGAAGTTGGCGCTGAGGCCCTCGCCGAGCTCGACGCCGTCGGGGTCCTGGATGTTTACCTGGAGCTCGTGCGGGTTGTTGGTCTCGTGCCAGGCGACGTCGATGCCGAGGGCGATGTGGAAGGCCCAGTCGTGGGGCAGCTCGGGTAGGCGCAGCACGTTCCAGCCGCCGCCGGTCATGTAGAGCTTGCCGTTGACGGCCTCGGCGTGGTCGGCGAGGAGCAGGAAGCCGATGTTCATGCGGCGTCGGCGTCGAGGTAGGGGACGATCGGCAGGTCGGAGACCAGCTCGACCTTGCCGCCGCGGCTGAACTGGAGGTCGACGGTCTCGTTCTTGCGGTAGGTGCCCCAGAGCCCGAGATACATCGCCAGCCAGCGACCGGTGCCGACCTTCTCCTTGACGATCGGTCGGGTGAAAGCGAGTTCGGCGCCCTCGATCTCGTAGTCGGCGCCCTCGCTCTGCTCGATCCCGTTGATGAAGACGGTGAACGGCGGCTCGGCCCCGCGCGGCAGCTTCACCCGCTCGCCGGCGGCGTAGCTGCCCTTGGGGATCTCGGTCGCCTCGCTCATCGCTGCTTCAGAGTTTCCCGCACCGCGTCGAACGGCGTCTGGTCGCGCCCCGGGTCGATCTGCTCGCGGCCCATGCCGCCGCGGAAGGGGACGAACTCGCCGTCGCCGCGGACGTCGATCCCGGCCACCGGCTTGCGCAGCACTCCCGGCCCGGTCAGCTGCAGCCGCGCCTGCACCTGGTCCTCCGGCTTGAAGGTGCGCAGCAGCGCCGCGGTTTTCGGCGGGGCCTGGGAGCGGATCGCCAGTGCCCGTGCCCGCAGTGCCGCGACCGCCTCGTCGAGGTCGTCGAACTTCTCGTGCGAGACCTCGGGGCCGTTGCGGACGGTCAGCTTCCAGCCGGACACGCCGCGGAGGCTAAAGGCTGAGCGGCGTGCGCCACAATTGCTCGGCGTGGAGGCTGCGGTCGACAGCAACGAGCTCGCCTTCGCCGGCCTCGGCCGGCAGGCGGAGCTGCTGGCGAGCGGTGAGCTGG
>DASYLY010000038.1:0-5624 GCA_036009365.1 Solirubrobacterales bacterium | reverse complement strand
GCGGGGGGTCGCGGCCGGCCTCGACGAGGACTCCGCTCTCGCCGATCGTGTCCAGCGCCTCCGTGCCCTAATCCACAGCGCTGGGGACAATGCTCGCTGACAGCCGATGGCACTGCAAGAATCCACCGCCTCCCACAGCTGAATCCACAGGCTTCAATCCGCTCCGCAAAGCCGAATGGCTGGCGTTGCGATAAATCTCCACAAGTCCTAACTCAACTCAAGAAGGCACTCACGACTTGAAGCTCACGACTCAACGCGAAGAACTCGTCTCCAAGCTCTCGATCGTCTCCCGGGCTGTTTCCACCCGCGCGGCGACCCAGGCTCTCTCCGGTGTCCTTCTCACCGCCGCCGAGGGACAGGTCACCATCGCCGCCACCGATCTCGACATGGGATTGACCACGGCACTGTCGGCCGAGGTCACCGAGGAGGGTTCGGTCCTTCTCCCCGGCCGTCTGCTCGCGGAGGTGTCGCGGTCGCTGGGTGCCAGCGCGGTCGAGATCGAGTCGCGCGAGAGTGAGCGCGACGTCGAGATCCGCAGCGGCAGCTCCAGCTTCCACCTGCGGGTGCTTCCGGCCGAGGACTTCCCGAAGCTGCCCGAGGCAGGCGAGAGCCCGCTGAAGATGCCGGCCGCGGCTCTTGCCTCAACTGTCGACGTCGTCGCTCGCGCAGCCTCGAGGGACGACATGCGACCGGTGCTCACCGGTGTCCTCGTCACCGCCTCCGGTAAGGAGATGACGATGGTCGCGACCGACTCCTACCGGCTCGCGGTAAAGCGGACCGAGTTGGAGAACGAGCTCAGTGGTGAGCTGGAGGCGAATATCCCCGCCAAGGCACTGCGCGAGCTCGGCCGGATCCTCTCCTCGGAGGGGGTCGAGGAGGTCGCTGTCACTCTGCTGCCGAATCAAGCCGTCTTCGAGGCAGGCTCGATCACGCTCACGACGCGGTTGATCGACGGGCAGTTCCCGAACTTCCGCCAGCTGCTGCCGGAGTCCTACGAGCACGACGTCCGCTTGCCGCGAACCGACCTGCTTGAGGTGACCCGGCGCGTTAGCCAGCTCGCGCAACGCAACGCGCCGCTGCGGATGGCCTTCGCCCCGGGCGAGTTGACCGTGGCGGCCGAGACCCCCGATGTCGGCGATGCGGAGGAGACGATGCCCGCCGCTTTCGAGGGAGAGCCGCTGGAGATCGGGTTCAATCCGGAGTTCCTCAAGGAGGGAATAGAAAGCGTCGAGGGCGATGAGGTGCTGTTGCGGCTGATATCGCCCCTGCGCCCGGGGTTGCTGCAGCCGGTCGAGGGCGAAGACTTCCGCTATCTGGTGATGCCCATCCGCCTCAACACCTGAGTGCGCCAGTGCTGGTCACCGCGATCGACGCGAGACCGGTACGCAGCATCGCTGGGTTGCGCCTCGAGCTGGACCCGGGAATCGTCAGCCTCGTCGGCCCCAACGGCGTCGGTAAGACCAACCTCGTCGAGGCGCTCTACTTCGCCCTCACCGGGCGTTCCTTTCGCACCTCAGATCGCCGCGACCTAATTCCCTTCGGCGGATCGCTCGCCAGGGCCGAGGCCACGGTTCGGGACGGGGATGGGATCGAGCACCGACTGCTCGCGTCGATCAGCCGCACCGAGGGACGCCGCCACCTCCTCGATGGCAACCCCGCCGATTCTCCGACGCTGGCTCGCAGCCGGCCGCCGGTAGCCGTCTTCGCCCCGGATCGGCTGACCTTGATCAAGGGCCCACCGTCCGAGCGCCGGGCCCACCTTGACGCTTTCGCCACCGCCCGCTGGCCTTCGCGGGGAGAGCTGCGCAAGCATTACGGCCAAGCTCTGGCGCAGCGCAACGCCCTGCTGGCGCGCCTCGGACCCACTGCGGTCGCGTCGGACCAGCTCGCCGTTTGGGACGCGAGCGTGGCAGCGGCAGCAGCACCGCTGATTGCCTCCCGGGACGAGGCGGTGGCGGAGCTCGCCGGCCCGTTCGCCGAGAGCGCCACCGAGCTTGGCTTGGAGGAGGCGACGATCGAGTACGCCCCGCGAGCAGCCGGAACCGAGGAGGAGATCCGCGCCGGCCTGGAGCAGCGGCGAGACCAGGATCTGCGCCTCGGCCGCAGTTCCTGGGGCCCCCACCTGGATGAGCTCAAGGTCTGCACCGCCGCCCGCTCTCTGCGGCGCTATGGCTCGCAGGGCCAGCAGCGCGCGGCACTGCTGGCCCTGCTCTTCGCGGAGCGGGCGGTGTTGCTGGCGGCCCGGCGGGTGACGCCGCTGCTGCTGCTCGACGACGTCATGAGCGAGCTAGATCCCGGCCGCCGCGAGCGTCTGGTGCGGCGCCTCGGCGATGGCGGTCAGGCACTGATCACGGCTGCCGACGAAGAGTCGCTACCGGGTCCGGCGCTGGCCTCTGTCGTCCGCCTGCCGCTCGAAGCGGCGTCCTCCCGTGAGGTCGCATGACCAAGCGCCGCGCCCCGAGACGGGCTACCGACGCGATCCGCGCCGCCCGAACCCAAGCCGCGCCGCGCACGGGCCTGGCAGCGCTGCAAGCAGCCTGGGCCGAGGCGGTCGGGCCCCAGCTGGCGACGGTCGCGAGCCCGGTCTCCGAACGCGACGGCGAGGTGACGGTCGAGTGCGCCGACGCGGTCTGGACGCAGGAGTTGGACCTGATGCAGTCACAGCTGTTGGAGCGGCTGAAAGCCGATTTAGGCGACTCCGCTCCGGCCAAGCTCCGCTTCCGCACCGGCAACGATCGGACTTAGGCACAGTTTATGCACGATTTGCAGGTATTTTGTATTAGAAGGAGAGCCGTTCCGCAGGGCCCAACTGGTATTCTTATGTAGCCCATGTATTTGCCCCGACCAGGGTGGAGCAAGCCTTCACGCGTCGGGGCTTTCTGTGTGAACCGGAAGGGACTCATTGCCTGAGAAGAAGACGAGCGCCGCAACCAGCGACTCCTATGGAGCCAAGGACATCACCGTCCTCGAGGGCCTGGAAGCGGTGCGCAAGCGACCCGGGATGTACATCGGCTCGACCGGTCCCCGGGGTCTCCATCACCTCGTCTACGAGGTCGTCGACAACTCCGTCGACGAGGCGCTGGCCGGGCATTGCGACAGCGTCCGTGTCGTCCTGCACCCGGACAACAGCTGCACGGTCGAGGACAACGGCCGCGGCATCCCGGTCGAGACGATGGCGAAAGAGGGGCGTCCCGCCGCCGAGGTGGTGCTGACCGTCCTCCATGCCGGCGGCAAGTTCGGGGACGGCGGCGGCTACAAGGTCTCCGGTGGGCTGCACGGCGTCGGCGTCTCCGTCGTCAACGCGCTCTCCGAACGCCTCCATCTCCAGATCAGCCGCGAGGGCCATGTCTGGTCGCAGGACTACGAGCGCGGCAAACCGATGACCGACCTCAGCAAGGGCGAGGCGACGAAAGAGCACGGGACGCAAATCACCTTCCTTCCCGACCTCGAGATCTTCGAAGAGATCGGCTTCGACTTCGACACTCTCGCCGAGCGCCTGCGCGAGACCGCCTTCCTCACCCGCGGCCTGAAAATCGAATTGGTCGACGAGCGCGGCCAGACCAACAGCGTCGTCTTCCAGTACGAGGGAGGGATCGAGGACTTCGTCCGCCACCTCAACGAGAACAAGGACGAACTCCACCGCAAGGTGATCTTCTTCGAAGGCGAAGAGGAGGCGGGACAGGTCGAGTTGGCGATGCAGTGGAACTCCTCCTACCAGGAGTCGATCTTCAGCTTCGCCAACAACATCAACACCCACGAGGGCGGCACCCATCTCTCCGGCTTCCGCTCGGCACTGACCCGGACGCTCAACGCCTACGCCCGCAACAAAGGCCTGTTGAAAGAGAAAAAAGACGACAACCTCGCCGGTGAGGACGTCCGCGAGGGGCTGACCGCGGTGATCTCGGTGAAGCTGCACGACCCGCAGTTCGAGGGTCAGACCAAGACCAAACTCGGCAACCCGCCGATCCGCGGCCTGGTCGAGGAGACGGTCAATCGCAAGCTGGCCGAGTACCTTGAGGAGAACCCCGCCGACGCGCGGCGGATCATCAGCAAGGCGATCGACGCCTCCCGGGCCCGCGACGCCGCCCGCAAGGCGCGCGACCTGACCCGCCGCAAGTCGGCGCTGGAGAACTCGACCCTGCCGGGCAAGCTCGCCGACTGCACCGTCAAGGACCCGAGCCTGGCCGAGATCTTCGTGGTCGAGGGCGATTCCGCCGGCGGCTCCGCCAAGCAGGCCCGTGACCGCAACACCCAGGCCGTCCTGCCGCTGCGCGGCAAGATCATCAATGTCGAGAAGAGCCGCATCGACAAGGTGCTGGCCAACAACGAGATCCAGGCCCTGATTACGGCGATCGGCACCGGTGTCCACGACGAGTTCGACCTCGAGGGCGCCAGGTACCACAAAATCGTGATGGCGACCGACGCCGACGTCGACGGCGCCCACATCCGCACCCTCGTGCTCACCTTCCTCTACCGCCAGATGCCGGCGCTGATCGACGCCGGCTACGTCTACATCGCCAAACCGCCGCTTTACCGGGTCAAGCAGGGCAACCAGGAGACCTACCTGGAGCGCGAGTCCGAACTCGAGGAGCTGCTGCTGCGCGACAAGCTCGAGGACTTCGAGCTGACCGACGCGACCGGCAACACCAGGAAGCTGACCTCGGCCCGCTGGCAGGCTTACGTCCGGCGCTCGAAAGAGTACGAGGGCTGGGGCTCCTCGCTGCAGGCAGACTTCGGTCACGAGGTGGTCCGTTTCCTCGAGGAGTCGAACCTGCTCGACGAGGGTGTCGGCACCGTCTCGGCGGCGGCCAGACTTCTCAGCACCGAGGCGCCGGAGGCGGCACCTTTCGATACCGAGGTCTTGCAGACGTCCGACGAGATGCTGGTCGTCAAGGCGATCGAACGCCAGACTGGCCTGGCCCGCACCCACCGCCTCCCGGCTGAGCTCTTCGCCCATTACGACTACCGCAAGTTCACCGAGGTCCACGAGGCCCTGCTGAAACAGGTCGGCCGGCCGCCCTTTGAGATCCAGTTCGGCGGGCGTCGCAACGTTGCGCTCTCGTTCCAGGCACTGCGCGGAGCGGTATTGGAGCTGGCCCGCCACGGCGTCCAGCTGACGCGCTTCAAGGGGCTGGGCGAGATGAACGCCGACCAGCTGCGCGAGACGACGATGGACCCCGCCAGCCGCACCTTGGCCCGGGTCACCCTCGAAGACGCAACGGCCGCCGACCAGATCTTCTCGATGCTGATGGGCGACCAGGTCGCGCCGCGCCGCGAATTCATCGAGGCGCACGCGAAGGAGGTCCGTTTCCTAGATGTCTGATCCGAACCGAATGGAGAGTCGCTGAATGGCGCTTGACGCCCTCACGGGCCGTATAGAGGAGCGCGAGCTCGAGAAGGAGATGCGCTCTTCGTATCTCGATTACGCGATGAGCGTGATCGTCGGCCGGGCGCTGCCGGACGCGCGCGATGGGCTGAAGCCGGTCCACCGCCGGGTCCTCTACGCGATGCACGACGTCGGCCTGCAGCCGACCCGGGCCTACCGCAAGTGCGCCTTCATCGTCGGCGAGGTAATGGGCAAGTACCACCCGCACGGCGACTCGGCGATCTACGACACGCTGGTG
>DASYLY010000037.1:0-13134 GCA_036009365.1 Solirubrobacterales bacterium | reverse complement strand
GAGGACGCCTCCGCCCCGGCTTCCCTGTGGAGCGGACGGTTTTCGCCGGAGGGGGATTCGCCCTCTCCCCACCGCTCGCGAGCCGCCGCATCGGCGATATCGGCCACTTCGGCGCCGTAGTAGCGCGGATGGGGAACGAAGTTCTGCAGGATCACCTCCTGCAGGTGGCCGTAGCGCTCGTGCAGCTGCGCCAGTGCTTCGAGGGATTCGACGCGCTCTTCCTCGGTCTCCCCGATGCCGACCAGGATTCCGCTCGTGAAGGGAATCTTGAGTTCCCCGGCGGCCTCGATCGTGGCGATCCGCTTGGCTGGGTGCTTGGTGGGAGAGCCGGCGTGGACGGTCTCCATCAGCCGCTCGGAGACTGACTCCAGCATTAGGCCCTGGGAGGCAGTGACCTCACGCAGACGAGCTAGGTCGGCGTGATCCAAGACCCCGATGTTCGTATGGGGCAGGATGCCGCGCTCGAGCGCCCGCTCACAAGCCCAGACCACGTAGGACGTGAAGTCCTCGTGGCCCCATTTGGATAGCTGCTCCGCTACAAGCCGGTTGACCTCCGGACGCTCGCCCGTAAGGACGAGCAACTCCTTGGCATTGCGCCGCTCCGCCTGATCGAGTTGCTTCTCGACCTCCTCCGGCGCGTGGATGTGCGCCTTATGGGTCGCGAAGGCGCAGTACTTGCAGTAGCACTGACAGGTCCGGGAAAGGGAGAGGGTGTAGTTCCGGGAGAAGGTGACCCGTCGCACGCTGCTCAAGCTACTGCAACCGCCGGGCCGGCAAGGCCCGGCGGTTGTGCGCTACCGGATCAGCTGGCGGGCTTGGGCTTGGACGACGAAGCGTCTGGCTTCGGCTTCGTCGCGGCCTCGGAGCGCTTCGGGACGAGTGGGGACCTGACCGGCTCCGGCGACTCGGTCGGGGGCAGTCCGCCCGGCTCGAGCACGAACCTGAAGACAGCGGCGGCGAGCAGCGAGCCGACGATCGGGCCGACGAGGTAGGGCCAGACCCCACCCCAGTCGTTGCCGACCAGCGCCGGGCCGAACCAGCGGGCCGGGTTGAAGGAACCGCCGGTCAGCGGGCCGCCGACCATGACGATGAAACCAAGCGTGGTGCCGATCGCCAATGGCGCCCACTCCTTGAAGCTCTTCCTCGAGAAGACCGCGGCGAGGATCACCAGGACCAGGCAGAAGGTGCCGATCGCCTCGATCGTCGCCCCGGCGAAGTTGCCGCTGAGCAACCCGCTCACATTGGCGGCGCCGTAGTTCGTGGCCCGGCCCTCGTCCATCAGCAAAGACTTGGTCAGGAGCGCTCCGAGAACACCACCGGAGAGCTGGGCGAGCATGTAGATGACACCATCCAGGGGGGCGATCCGCTTGATCGCCATCGCGGCAAGCGTCACCGCCGGGTTGAAGTGGCCACCGCTGACCACCCCGAACATCACGATCAGCCCGAAGAGCAGGAAGGCGTGAACGAGCCCGATGACGGCGAAGTCCGAGCCGAACTGGGCTTGGCTCCCCGTCGATACGAACAGAACAACGACGCTGGTGATGAAAAAGACCAGCAAAAAGGTGCCGATTAGCTCAGCTAGATATGCCGCAAGGCCTCGTTCCTGCACTTCTCTCCTCCTCATTCCCGTGGTCCGGTAAGCGGCGGCAGTCTACCTGGATTGGAGCAATGAATTACTTTCCCCCGCGACATGAGACGAGTTGCCGCGCTGCTGGCGACCGCTCTTCTGCTCGCCGGCGTCGTCGGCTGCGGGGGAAGCGGTGCTGAACCGGGCGTGCCGAAAGGCGCGACGCTCGTGCTCGATTTCACTCCGAACGCAGTCCACTTGGGGATCTACGCGGCGCAGGCGCAAGACTTCTACCGCGATGCCGGCATCGACCTCGAGGTCCGCCAACCGGGCGAATCGACCGACGCCCCGAAGCTGCTCGCCGCCGGCCGCGCCGAGTTCGCGATTCTCGACATCCACGACCTCGGGATCGCCCGCGAGCGCGGTCTCGACTTGGTCGGCGCGATGCCGATCGTGCAGCGACCGCTGGCTTCGGTGCTGGCCCGTGGGGACGGCCCGGTCCGCCGCCCCCGCGATCTCGAGGGCCACACCGTCGGCGTCACCGGCCTGCCCTCCGACGAAGCGGTGGTCGACTCCGAGATCGATGCCGACGGCGGCGACCCCGCCCTGGCGAAGCGGGTGACGATCGGCTTCAACGCCATCTCCTCCCTCGCCGCTGGCAAGGTCGACGCGGCGACCGGGTTCTGGAATGCCGAGGGAGTCGCCCTGCGCCGCCAGGGAGTCCCGATCCGCATCTTCAAGGTCGACCGCTACGGCGCCCCGCCCTACCCCGAGCTGATCCTCACCACCTCCCGGCAGACCCTGGAGCGCGACCCGCAGCTGGTCGCCGCGATGGTCGAGGCGAGCGAACGGGGCTACGGCTTCGCGGCGAAGAACCCCGACGAGGCCCTCGACGACCTCCTCGCCGCCGACCCGGCTCTCGACCGCGCCGAACAACAGACCCAGCTCGACGCCCTCCTTCCCGATCTCCACCCCGCTCCGTTCGACCCGGAGATCCTCCGTGCTTGGGCGACCTGGGATTTCGAGCACGGGCTGCTGGGGGAACTGGTCGACGTCGAGGAGGCGTTTGATCTGCAGTGACGCCGTGAGACGGATGTCCCTCTGACGGAGGCCCTGCGGCTAAGTCTCCGTCAGAGGGACATCCGTCTCACGGCTCGAGCAGATTCTGGGCCAGCGTCGGCAGTTCGCGGGCCATTCGAGAGCGCGGGACGGCTAGGTCTATTCCAGCGGCTTCGGCAGCTTGCTTGGTGTCGACGTCGACGTGGGAGTAGAAGCCAAGGACGGGGACGCCCAGACCCACCAAGGCTTCTGGGTTCTCGATGTCGAGGTCCGCGACCACGAGGTCGATTCCGTCCAACGAAGCCTCTTGCAGCGAAGGCGAGAGCTTCACCTCGTGGCCGGCGGCCGTGAGCATCGCCTCGACCTTGCTGCCGAGCATCAGGTCGGCGACGGCAAGGACGCGCGCCACTAGATCGAGCGGCGCTGGCGGAACTCCTGGCGGACGCTCTCGGGACGGCCCCACATCTGCACGACCTCCGAGCGACCCTCCCGCACCTCCCGCACCCGCAACTCCCCAGCGACGCCCTCACCATCGAGCTTCGCCAGCACCCCCATCACCGTCTCAGCCGCAGCCGCGTGCCCGAAGCTATGAGCGATCAGCAAGTGCCAATGCCAATCCGCCTTCGAATAAGGCTGCGCATTGACCTGGCTCAAAGCCACAGCAGTGTCGACGTACTGACTCTCGTCCCCAATCCGCAAATCAAGCTCCAGATCAGTCCAATCGGAAGGAAGAGCATCAAGAATCAGCTGAAATTGGTCGGCGAGACCCATGAGTTGAAGCGTATCCGGAAGAGAGCCGCCGGCCCCTGCGGCGGAAACTTTGGGAGCGAGGACGCCCGGTCCCCTGCAGCCCTGTGAGGCGGACGGTTTCCGCCGCAGGGGCCGGCGGCTCTCACCCCTTTGGAGGCAATAAATCAGGCCCCGGAATCGCCGACCCATGGGGATCGTGACTCGGTTCCCCCAACTTGGCCGCAATCAACAACTCCAGCTCCTCGGAGATGTAGTGCTCGAGCACCTCTGCCTCCTCGTGGACCCGATCAGCCGGCATCCCTAGTGCCTCAGAGAGATAAGCCTCGATCAGCCGGTGATGGCGGATCACCTCCAGCGCCACCTTCTCGCCGGCCGGGGTGAGGCTGACCCCCTTGTAGGGCAGGTAGTCGACCAGCCCCAGCCCGGCGAGGCGTTTCAGCATCGAGGTCGCCGTCGCCGGCGTCACCCCGAGCCGCTGCGCGACCTCGCCGTTGAGGACCAAGCCGTCGCGCTGCTGCGAGATCGCGTAGATCGCCTTGGCGTAGTCCTCGATCGCCTCCGTGCTCGGCTGCCGGCCGGCTCGCGAGGCCATCAGACGGAGACCAGCAGGCCGGTCAGGTAGAGGACGGCGATGCCGCCCAGCATCCCGGCGACGGTCGACGGGTAGAGCAGCCGGCCGTCCTCGTCGCGCATCGCCGGCGCCAGCTGGACGATCACCCTGACGATGGCGCCGAGGCCGACGCCGAAGAGCAGCGCCGCCAGGCTGGGGTTGAAGGCGGAGGCGCCGATCCAGGCGCCGAGGATCGCCGGGGCGCCGGCGATCAGGCCGAGGCCGAGCAGGCGCTGAAGCCCCGGCCTCGCGGTCGTGTCCGCCGCGCCGCCGCGCAGCGGCGCCACGATCGCCAGCCCCTCGGTGGTGTTGTGGATCGCGAAGCCGACGACCAGGAAGGCGCCCAGCGCCAGCGCCCCGGTCGCGTAGGCGGAGCCGATCGCCAGGCCCTCGCCGAGATTGTGGAGGCCGATCCCGATCGCCACCAGCAACGACAGATAAGCGCCGCTCGCCATCCCAGAGCCCCCGGAGCGCCGGCTGCGCTGCCCCAGGTAGGCATCGATCCCGGCCAGGACGAGGTAGGCGACCAGGGCACCGACGAAGACCAGGCCGGCGCCGCCGAAGGCGGCCGGGGCCTCGGCGGCGATGTCCAGGCCCTCCAGCCCGGTGTCGATCGCGAGGAGGGCGAGCAGGCCGACGGTGAAGGCGATCAGGGTGCTCATCCAGCGCCGTCCGAGGCGGCCGAGGAAGGGCAGCCAGAGCATCCCCAGGCTGACCGGGATGACACCGACGTAGATCCCCAGCAGCGCCATCAGTCCGTAGAAATCGAGGTTCGCCTCCGGCGTCTCGGCAGCAACCGGGATCTCCGCTGCGACCGTGCCGCCGGAGGAGGTGAGGACGAAGATCTCGTAAGCCTCGCCCTCGATCCACGGATAGGAGACGTCGAGGGTGGCCGAGCCGAGCCGGCCGATCTCGCGCCCGCCCTGCACCGCGAACGGGGCGTAGGCGTCGTTGACCGCCACCTGGGCGACTTCGACCGGGTCGGGCCCGTCGTTGCGCAGGGTCAACTCGATCTTGCCGGGGCGCAGCACCGTCCGTTCGACCGAGACTTCCTCGACCGGCGGACCGGTCCGCTCGCCCAGCCCCGGGCCGCCGAGCAGGGCGAAGCTGCCGATCGCGACCGCGATCAGGGCTAGCGGGATCAGGCCCAGTGCCCAAGCGGGCAGGCCGGCGCCGGCGCCACGCTCGGCTCGGGCTCCGGCCTCCATCAGCTCGGCTTCCCCTTGCCGCCCCAGGGCAGCTCGCAGTAGGAAGCGGCGGCAGCCGAGGCGCTCAGTCGCGAGGAGTCGCCGACGCGGAAGAACCCGGACCAGCCGAGCTCGGCGAACTCGCTGACGTGGGCGTGGAACATGTAGTCGCCGTCGAAGGGGAATTTCAGCTCGAGGATGCCCCGCTGCGCCTGTCCCTGGATCACCGTGTCGGTCAGCTCGGTCGGCTGCAGCGAGGTCCCGGTCGGGTAGTGCTGGAAGAAGTTGCCGTGGATGTGGAAGGAGTTGATCGGGTCGTACTCGAGCACGTTGACGAGGTAGATCCGGACCAGCTGGTCGCGCGGCACCATGATCGGCTCGTTGACGTAGTGGAAGCCGACCGTGTTGACCGCGTAGACCTCGTTGGCGAGATCGAAGTTGGTGTCGAAGCCGTTCATCACCATCACCATCTCGTCGGCTTCCGGGCGCCCCTGCTTGGGGTCGATCACGAAGGCGCCGTAGAGGCCGCGGGAAATATGGGCGGCAAGCGGGGCGACGTGGCAGTGGTAGAGATGAAGGCCGAACGGCGTCGCCTCGAACTCGTAGGTGAAGGCTTCGCCGGGTTCGATCTGGCCGCCACCGCGGTTCTCCCCGATCCCCGGCATGCCGTCCATCTCGGCCCTGTGGATGCCGTGGAAGTGCATCGTGTGCGGGTGCTCGGAGCCGTTGACGAAGCGGATCCGCAGCAGCTCCCCCTCCCGCGCTCGCAGGGTCGGGCCGGGAACGCGGCCGTTGTAAGTCCAGGCCTCGTACTTGACCCCCGGCGCGACTTCGATCTCGCGATCGCCGGCGACGATCTCCCACTCGCGCAGGACGCGCCCACTGGCCAACCGCCGGGTCTTGCCGTAGTCGAAATCCCGCAGCA
This sequence comes from Solirubrobacterales bacterium, assembly GCA_036009365.1. GTDB lineage: Bacteria > Actinomycetota > Thermoleophilia > Solirubrobacterales > 70-9 > VAYN01. The sequence continues at coordinate 7,036 of DASYLY010000037.1, read as the reverse complement.
GCTCGGTCGGGTTGAAGCCGTTGGCGCGGTGGTCGACCGTGCGCCCGGGAGCAAAGCTGGCGTGCGGGAAATCGCCATGCCCGGCGTGGGCCGGCATCTCGGCGGCCTGCGCCAGACCAGTGCCAGGATCGCCGCCACGAACCAGACCGGCGAGCCCGACTACCGCCGGGACGCCGAGCGCCGCCCCGCCCAGCAGGCGGCGGCGGCTGATCCCCTTGCCGTTGGTCGTCATCTCATCCACGGCGGTGATTTTGACACATCTAAAAGACGGGTTTCGATTCATCTAAATATGCGCAGGTGTGGGTGATGCGGATGACCCCTCTCTCGCGACAGCGGGGAGGCTCGTTCGGGGTCATCCGCATCACCCCATCGCGGCGGCTTGTTCGACGGCTTTCCTAGAATCGGTGGATGGCTGAGCACGCATTGATCGAGTTGGATGCGCAGTACCGGCAGTTGCGCGAGGAGTGCGGGCTGCTGGATCGCGGCGACCGCGGCAAGCTGCTGGTCACTGGCCCCGAAGCTGCCGAGTACCTGCAGGGGCAGCTGACCAACGACGTCGAGGCACTGGAGCCGGGCGAAGGCCAGTACGCGGCGCTGCTCGACCGCAAGGGCCACATGCAGGCCGACATGCGGGTGCTGCGCCTGGAGACCGGGGAGATCTGGATCGACACCGAGCCGGAGGCCGTGGCCGCCGCCGGCCGCCACCTGCAGATGTACAAGGTCGGCCGCGAGGTCGAGGTCGCCGACGTCGGCGCCGAGCGGACGATCCTCTCGCTGATCGGCCCCCGCAGCGCCGAGATCGCCGGCACCGCGGTGCTGCCCGAGCACGCAAACGAAGCGACCGCCGTCGCCGGGACGGAATGCATCGCGATCGGCACCGGGCCCGGAATCGACCTGATCGCCGCCGCCACCGAGGCCGGGCGGCTGCGCGAAGCGCTGCTCAACGCCGGCGCCGTCGAGGTCAGCGCCGCGGCGGCCGAGATCCTCCGGATCGAGTCCGGCGTCCCCCGTTACGGCGCCGAGATGGGCACCGAGACGATGCCGGCCGAGGCGGGGATCGTCGAGGCCGCCGTCAGCTTCACCAAGGGCTGCTACATCGGCCAGGAGACGGTCGCCCGCCTCCACTACAAGGGCCGCCCCAACCGCCACCTGCGGGGCCTGCGCCTGAGCGCCCCCGCCAGCCCCGGCGCCGGGCTGCGGCTGAACGAAAAGGAGGTCGGCAGGCTCGGCAGCAGCTGTGTCTCCCCCGTCCTCGGCCCGATCGGGCTGGCGATCGTGCGCCGCGAGGCGGAGCCGGGGACCGAGCTCGCCGTAGGTGAAGATGGCGTTACGGCTGAGGTCGTCGACCTCCCGTTCGGTTAGATTCCGCCGCGATGGGTCGTGGGAGCAGAGCAGCAGTGGCCTGCGCAATCGGCGCGCTGACGTTGGCCGGGATCGGCTGCGGCGCCGTCGAGCGCACCAACGACCCGCGGCCCCAGGTCCCCTCGCGGGTCAGCGTCCGGATCGGGCCCAATTCGATCACGGTGCAGCCACGGGCAATCGGGGTTGGCCCCGACAAGACGCAGCAGATCCCCCAGAACCAGAACGAGGCCCAGCCGCCGATCCGCACCAACGCCGAGCAGACGGTGGTCTTCGTGATCACCAACCAGACCGACTCCGACACCCAGCTGGAGATCCGCGGTCCGAAGGACGCCGGCTCCGGCCCGATCGTCGCCAATGGCCCCGCCAGCTTCCAGACCGAACTGCCGACCGGGGCCTACACGATCAGCGCCGCCGACATCCCCGGCGCCGACTCCGCCCCCCTGGCCATCGGCCCGTACCGCGCCTCCGCTCAAAACGACGTTCTGCTGCCCTGAGCACATAAGCTCAGCGACTCTCGAACAATCATAACGCCTTCTGCATTGTCGGAGGGCAGGTCCGGAGTCCAGCTTGCGTCACCAGTCGCAGTGGAGCGCCATCGCCCTGGCGATGGTCATATTCGCCGCCGTTGCCGCGCCCGCCGCAGGCGACGAGCAACCCGCGAGCACCACGCTCTTCGAATGGAGCATCGCCGGGGACTTCGGCAGCAAGCGCGACGAGCTGGGCCGAATCGTCGAGTCCCACCCCGGCGAGGTGAAGGAGGGGCCCTGGGGAGTTGACCTGCGCGTCGCCGACGCGGCCTGTGGCGCCGCAGCAGTGCACCGCTGGAGCGTCGACGGCGAGCCGATCGAGCCGCAGCCCGCGGGCCTCTGCAAGTTCAAATACGAATTCCCACGCGAGGGCTCCTACACGGTCCGGCTCGAGGCAACCGTCGGCGCCGCCCTCCTCTCCCAGGAGCAGGAGGTCAATGTGCGCGACTGGCTGATCGTCTCGGTCGGGGACTCGGTCGCCTCGGGCGAGGCGGTGCCGGACGTGCCGGACTTCGGCCGGGCGATCTGGCAAAGCGTCCGCTGCCATCGCAGCGCCCGAGCCGGGCCGGCGCAGGCGGCGAAGCTGATCGAGGAGGACGACCGCCAGAGCTCGGTCACCTTCGTCCACCTCGCCTGCTCCGGGGCAACCATCCCGCGCGGACTGCTCGGGCCCTACGGCGGCGCCGAGCCGGTCGCGGGCGAGCCGCTGCTGGAAGCCCAGGTAGACGAGCTCAACCGCGTCGCCGAGCGCCGTGAGGTCGACGCCGTCCTGCTCAGCGTCGCCGCCAACGACATCCACTTCGGCGACATGGTCCGCTTCTGCGCCGCCGTCCCCAACAGGAACTGCTTCGAGGAGCCGCTGCCGAGGCAGTTCGGCGGCGACGGTGTCCGCAAGGCGGGCGACGTAATCAGCGACTCGCTGGAGACCTTGGATGACCGCTACGCCGAACTCGATGCGGCGATCTCGTCCCGCATCCCCCGCTCCCGGATCCACATCGTCGAGTACTTCGACCCGACCCACGGCGCCGACGGCCAACGCTGCAAGCGCCTCCTCGGCTTCGCCTCCACCCCCGAGCCCGAGCTGGCCGAGTCGCGGATGCTGAAGCCGCTCAACAAAGCCGTCGCCGCAGCCGCCGAGCGGCACGGCTGGAACCTCGTCAGCGGGGTCAGCGCCGCCTATCACCAGCACGGCTACTGCGCCGGCAAGCGAGCCTGGGTGACGACCCTGACCCGCTCGGCGACCAGCCTGGGCGGAACCATCGCCGGACGCTTCCTCGGCACCCTGCACCCGAACCAGGCCGGCCACGAAGCGACGGCGGCCCTGATCGCGGCATCGCTGGAGCGGCAGTTCTTCCCGGGAAGAGCCTTTCCGGCGCGTCCGGACCCGCCGCCGGCAGAGGACGAGGGGCTTCCTGGGGCGGCGATCGTGGCGGGTGCCCTGGCCGCGGTCGTCTTCGCCATGGCAAACCTCTGGCTGATCCCCTTCGCGCTCAGCGCCGTCCTCGTCGCCGCGATCCTCGCCGGGCTGTACTCGCTCTGGGGCTTGACAGGGATGCCGATCCTGCTGGGGATACTCGCCGCCCTGCTGCTGCTCATCCGGCGACCGCTGCCGCTCTCCTACCTGGCCCGGACGATCAGGCCGCTCTTCCTCCCCTTCTTCGTCCTCGCCGCGGTGGGCAGCGTCAAGCTCGGCCCGCTCGGCCAGTTTCTGATCAGCGGCCTGGCGGCGCTGCTCGCCTGGCGCCTGATCATCGCCCCCAGCGCCGCCGAAGCGAACCTCGAGCTGCACTGGGAACGGGCGCTGGTCAAGCGGGTCACCACGCACGGGCTGCTCGCCATCCTCGCCGGTGGTCTCGCCGCCGCCGTGCTGGTAGAGCTAACCCTGGGCGACTCCACTTACTTCGAGACGGTCGGCGACGTCGCCTCCGGCCTGCTGCTGGCGGCACTGCTGCTCTGGGTCGCGGCGATCGGGCTGCGCCTGCTCTCCTACGCCACCTCGCGGCTACGGCTGATGACCGCCCTGGCGACGGGACTGATGCTGGCATTCCTGGGGATGGCCTTCGGCGTCCTGCCGGGCGACGCCAATCCGGACGAAACCGTCCCCGCCATCGTCACGATCCTCGCCACCATCGTGCTCGGCCTGCTGCTTATCGAGGCGACCCTCGATGTCCTCGCCGCAGACGAAGAAGGGGCGGCACCGGCAGCCGGGATCCGCGGCCTCGTCTTGAAGCTGCGCGAGGGCGGGCTGCCGAAGCGCCTGACCACACACGTCCGCGCCCTCGGCTTCACCGCCGCTGCCGCCGCCGCGGTGGTGCTGGCGACCTCGACCGTCTGGGGCCTGGTCGCGGCCGGCGAACGGGGCGACCCGCTGGTGCCACCGGAAAGCGCCAGCATCGAAGCGCCAACGCCGGCAGCGGGGTTCCGCAACAGCGCCACGATCGAGCTGGTCCAGCGCTACGCGCCGGTGCTTGCCTTCACCGAGGACGAGCGCTGGTCGCCGATCCGGGTCGAGGACTACCTCGCCGACGCGACCCTCAGCGGCGGCGGACAGGACGACGTCGAGAGCCCGACGCTCGAGCAGCTGCCGCGCAGCTGCCCCGACTCCGGCGAATCGAACTGCTACCAGCTCAGCATCGGCTGCGAGAGCGGCCAGGACCCGTGCGCTGGCCAGGCACCCGCCCGCGACCCCGAGCACGACCCCAAGGTGCCCTACCGCGATGGCGCCGTCTACGTGCGTGTGCTCGAAAAGGAACAACTGACGCCGGGGCGGGCACTGGCGACCTTCCCGGAACGCGGCCCCTTCCACCAGCGCCTCTCCGTCCTCCTCCAGTACTGGTACTTCTACTACTACGACGAATGGCGAGCGCCGGTCTTCGCCGGCCTGCTCAACCAGCAGCACGAGGGCGACTGGGAGGTGGTCTCGATCGGCCTCGATGCCGCTCGCCGGCCGCTGTTCGTCGCCGACTCCGCCCACTGCGCCGGCAGCTGGCGACGGTGGGAGAAGGTGGAAGTGTCGACCGCGCTGGGCAGACCGTACCTGCACCCCCTGGTCGGCGTCGCCGAGGGATCGCACGCCAACTATCCCGACCCGAACCAGAAGCGCTCGCCCGACTGGGCCCACTGTCAGGGAGCCCCGGCCGGAGCCACGACCGCGATCAGCTTCGCCTCGAACATCCGCGACAAGACCGGGTTCGGATGGCTTTGGTACCCGCCGGACGACGGCTGGGTCCTGGTCGGCGCCGGCAAGCCGCCGATGAGCTTCCCGGGGGCCTGGGGCGCGAGCGACCGCACGACGCTGGAGAACTTCAACTCGCACCTGCTCGGCGAAAGCCACGGACCGTTCACGCCGACCCTGCAGGGGTCCTGGCTGCGGCCGGTGACGACGATCTTCTGCGGCAAGTACACGCCGCCGAGCTGCGAGGGTGGCGTCTGACCCGTTCGTCACGATCGCTGGCCGATGGTCATCGTCCTCGCAATCGCCGTCGTAGTGCTCGCCGTGGCGCTCGCCTACGCGCTCTTCTCCGAGCGTCAGGCGCCGCCGGCACCGGCGCCTGACATCGGCCCGGCCGTGCAGGAAGCGACCTCGAAAGCGGTCGCCGACGTGCTGCGGATCGGCGAGGAGTCGCGCAAGCGCGACAGCGAGGCGGCCCGGGAGACGCTCGACAAACGCCAGGCCGAGATCAAGGCACTGGCCGAGCGGATCTCCAAGGGCCAGGAGAAAATCGAGGCCGAGGTCCGCCGCCGCGGCGAGACCGACCTGCAGACCCGCACCCTGCTGGAGCAGATGGGCCAGACCGTCGGCAACCTCAACTCGGAGACGGCCGGCCTGAAGAAGGCGCTGCGCCAGCCGCAGACCCGCGGCCAGTGGGGCGAGCTGCAGCTGCGCCGCTGCGTCGAGATCGCCGGCATGACCGAGCACGTCGACTTCGAGCTGCAGGAAACGCTGCGGACCGAAGACGGGCGGCTGCGCCCCGACGCGCTCTTCCTACTGCCCGAGGGGCGCAGCTTCGTCGCCGACTCGAAGGTGCCGCTCGACGCCTTCCTCGACGCCCAGGAGGCAGAGGTCGATTCCGAGCGCCGGGTCCACCTCGAGCGCCACTCACGTCAGGCGCGCGAGCACGTCCGCGCGCTCAGCTCCAAGGACTACCAGGGGCAGTTCAAGGCGGGCGAGATGCCGGACCTGGTGATCTGCTTCATCCCCAACGAGCCGGCTCTGCACGCCGCCTTCGGCGCCGACCCGGAGCTCTTCGACTACGCCCTCGAGCGCAAGGTGCTGCTGGTCAGCCCGACCTCGCTGATCGGGCTGCTGCGGACGATGGAGCTGGGCTGGCGCCAGGAGGCGATGGTTGCCGAGGCGGCCGAGATCGCCGACGCGGCGAGCACCCTGCACGCCCGCTTCGGCAAGTTCATCAGCGACTTCGACACCGTCGGCAGGCGGCTCGAGTCCGCCACCAAGTCCTACAACTCCGCGGTCGGCTCGATGGAGGGCCGGCTGCTGCCGCAGCTGCGCAAGGTCGAGGACCTCGGCATCGCTCCGGGCAAGCAGATCGAGCCTCCCGAACCGGTCGAGATCACGGTCCGCGAGATCACCGCCCCCGAGCTCTCTGACGCCGCCTGACCGGCGCATGCCTGCGTCCTCCCTCGCTTGTGTGCAGAAGCACACGGCGCTCGGTGCGTCCTTGGCCTGCTTGTCAGGCGGCGTCAGAGAAGGCGCTCTTTTAACTAGGATTCGCCAGCCCATCAACGATCTCGCGGAGGACCTCTTGGCAGTTGACAGCAGCACGATCTCGAAGCTGGACGTAGAGCCCGGAACGCTGCCGGAGACGATGGCGGCGTGGGTGATCCGCGAGGAACGCCAGGGTGAGCCCAAGGACGCCTTCCAGCTCGAGCAGATCGAGGTCCCCGAGCCCGGCGCCTTCGAGGTGATCGTCCGCGTGATGGCGGCCGGCGTCAACTTCAACAACGTCTGGGCGGCGCTGGGCAAGCCGGTCTCGGTCTTCCCCTACGGCGACCACCCCGAGTACGGCCACCACATCGGCGGCTCCGACGCCTCCGGGATCGTCTGGAAGGTCGGCGAGGGCGTCACCCGCTGGAAGCCGGGCGACGAGGTCGTCGTCCACTGCAACCAGGCCTCCTACGAGGACGTC
>DASYLY010000036.1:0-14810 GCA_036009365.1 Solirubrobacterales bacterium | reverse complement strand
GTTGTAGAGAAGCTCGGTGAGGATGCCGCCGCTGATCCCGAAGACCAGGGCGTAGATGTCGAGCAGGCCGGTGATCAGCATCAGCGCCAGGAAGCGCGGCACGACCAGGTTCTTGATCGGGTCGACGCCGAGCACCTGCAGAGCATCGAGCTCCTCGCGGATCTTGCGGGCGCCGAGGTCAGCGGTAATCGCGGTGCCGGCGACGCCGGCGACGACGACGGCGGTCACGAACGGCGCGAACTCGCGGATCGAGGCGAGGACGAAGAAGCCGCCGAGCCGGTCGAGGGCGCCGAACAGCGAAAGGAAGTTGGCGGCTTGCAGGCCGGGCGCCCCGAAGCCGAAGGCGACGGTCGAGACCAGCAGCGGGAACCAGCAGAGCTGCAGGGCGAAGAGGAACTGGCCGATGAACTCCTCGCCATACGGGTACGGCGGCTTGACCGCCGAGACGATCGTCCGCGAGGTGAGGATCATCATGTCCCCCACCACTTCGAACAGCGACTTGGCGGGCAGGAACGCCCTATCTACAGCGGATCTCACAATCTGCTCCTCAGACGAGCTGCGCCGCACATCCGCGACGCCCCACTCGGTGGATTGAGTCTATGGGATGCGCCAGCGCCTACCGTTAGCCGAGTATTGAGATCCTGGGAACGGCGGCCTGGGGGGCGCGGGGGCGGCAAATGCCCGTGGTATGTTCCGCCCGATTTGCGGGGGACCGTTCCACATTCCCGGAACACCCGCCTCAGAGCAACGGCAGCCGGGGTTGCTGCCGTGGCCGTGGCGATGCTGCTGGCCGCCTGCGGTGGCAGCGAATCGTCCTCGAACGCGAACGAATCGTCTGGCACCTACGACGTGCGAGTCACCGAGGCGGCCTTCCCGACCGAGCAGGACCTGGGACAGACCTCGCTGCTGCGGATCAGCGTTCGCAATACCGGCGAGAAGACCGTCCCTGCACTGACCGTCACCCTCTCGATCGACGGCAAGGAAGGCAGCACCTCCGAGCTCCCCTTCGGCATCCGCGATCCGCAGGAAGGCTTGGCGCAGCCCGACCGCCCGGTCTGGGTTCTTGCCCAGCACTACCCCAAGCTCGAGGGCACCAGCAGGCCCGGCGGCGCTTCGACCTTCAACGCCAAGACCTTCACCTTCGGATCGCTGAAGCCCGGCAAATCGGTCTCGCCGGTCTGGAAGCTGAGCGCGGTCAAGGCCGGCAACTTCACCCTGCTCTACCGGGTCGGCGCCGGACTTGGAGGCAAGGCCAAGACGGAGACCGAAGGTGGCGTCGCGCCCGGTGGCTCCTTCACGGTCGACATCACCAGCGACCTGCCGAACACCGAAGTCACCGACGACGGCGAAGTGATCGACGTTCCCGAGCGCGAGCCCCAGGGCAAATCCACCGGCGAATAAGAGTCTTGGCCGGCGGGTAGCGTGTCGGCGATGATCCGCCGCGCCGGCACCACATTCCTCACCGCAGCGCTGATCGCTCTCGCGTTGCCCGCCTGCGGGTCAGCCAAGCAGTCTGAGAACGAGGCGGCGAATGGCGCGGCTGCCAAGGCCAAGGGCAATGGCGTCGCCCTGAAGAGGGTCGGCCGATTCCAGCAGCCCGTATACGTCACCGGGGCGCCCGGCTTCCCGGAGCTCCTGTTCGTGGTGGAGCAGGCCGGCCGGGTCGAGGTACTGCGAGACGGGCGCGGCGCCGGCACCTTCCTCGATCTGCGCTCCGAGGTCGGCTACGACGGCGGCGAGCGCGGACTCCTCTCGATTGCCTTCCCCTCTGACTACCCCACCAGCCGCCGCTTTTACGTCTACTACACGGACCAGGCCGGGAACATTCGCATCGACGAGCTCAAGCGCCGCAGCGCAACGCGGGCCGCAGCGGGTTCGCGACGAGAGGTGATCACCGTCCCCCACCCCGTCAACGCCAACCACAACGGCGGCCAGATGCAGTTCTTCAACAGCCTCCTCTACTTCGGCACCGGCGATGGCGGCGCCGGTGGCGACCCGCCCAACAACGCCCAGAACCTCGACAGCCTGCTCGGCAAGTTGCTGCGGATCGATCCGCGTGCCTCCGGCGGCCGGCCCTACTCGGCGCCGGCCTCCAACCCGTTCGTCGGCAAAGCGGGGCGTGACGAGATCTACAGCTATGGCCTGCGCAATCCCTTCCGCTTCTCCTTCGACACGGTCAGCGGTGCGCAACCGCGGATCGTGATCGCCGACGTCGGCCAGGACGAGTTCGAGGAGCTCGACTACACCACCGTCGCCGCGGCCAACGGCGCCAACTTCGGCTGGGACGCGCTCGAGGGCTTCGCTCCCTACACGGGCACCGAGAGTGGCACCCCGGACCCAGGCGGCACCGTCAAGCCAATCTTCGCCTATCCCCACAGCCGCAGCGGCAGTTGCACGATCATCGGCGGCTCCGTGGTCCGCGACCAAAGCCTGCGCTCTCTATATAGGCACTACGTCTACGCCGACCTTTGCGAGGGAGAGCTGCGAAGCCTCGTCCCCCACCTGAAGCGCGCGGGAGACGACCACCGGCTCGGCCTTGCGGTCTCCACTCCGTCTTCGTTTGGCGAGGACACCCGGGGCCGCCTCTACGTCGCCTCGCTGGAGGGACCGGTCTACCGGCTCGTACCGAGATGAGTTGACGCTTTCGGCTTTTTGCCGTTACGCAATTGGCACGTTGTGCGAGCAACACGTCGCAATCTCTTGTCTACAGTGGCATTATGGAGTTGATGGCCCCAAGGCAGAGCTGGACCGACGATCGGCTGGACGACCTGGTGAAGCGGGTTGACGAGGGCTTCGCCAGGGTAGATGCGCGCTTCTCCAGGGTGGATGAGCACTTCACTCAGATCGAAGGGCGCTTTGTCCAGATCGAAGCGCGGTTCGTCAAGGTCGAAGGTGAAATCAGAGACTTACGCACTGAAATGAATGCCCGATTCGAGCGCATCGACTCCCGCTTCGAACGAGTTGAAGCCCGCTTCGACTCGCTGCAGCAGACAATGCTCGGCGGCTTCTTCGTCCTCTTCGCAACGCTGATCGCGACCCAGTTCGCCTGATCGACGCGGATTTCCGCCCGTGACGCGGATAACCCGGCTAGAGTTGGCTGAGCAGCCAACTTTGGCGAAACGGGCGACGAAGGGAGCATCCGGTGGAGAGCGGCACGGTCGAGACCAGCAGCGAGGCAGCTACGACGCAGAACGGTGTGGGCGCGGGGTCGCCTGAGCGGATCGAGGTCCTCAACCCGGCGACCGGCGAGCGCATCGACGCGATCGAGGTCGATTCAGCCGAGGGCGTCGCCGCAACCGTCGCCCGAGTCCGGGGCAACCAGGCCGAGTGGGAGGCGATCGGAATCGAGGGCCGCTACCACTGGCTTGGCAAGCTGCGCGACTGGATACTCGACAACACCGAGCGGCTCGGCGACACGCTGCAGGCGGAGACCGGGAAGGTTCGAGCCGACGTCTCCCTCGACCTCGTCTACGTCACCGACCTGATCAATTTCTACGGGAAGAACGCCGCCAGGTACATCGGTGACGAGACGGTGCGGCCGCACTCGCCCGCGGTCGCTTCAAAGAAGCTGGTGATCCAGTACCGGCCCCACCCCGTGGTCGGCGTGATCAGCCCCTGGAACTTCCCGCTGGCGATGGCGCTCGGCGACTCGATCCCCGCCCTGCAGGCCGGCGCCGCCGTGGTCGTCAAGCCCTCTGAGTTCACCCCGCTCAGCTTGATCGAGGTGATCAAGGCCTGGAAGGAGGAGATCGGTGCACCTGACGTCTTCGACTGCGTGCTCGGCACCGGCGAAGTGGGCGGCGAGCTGATCGACCACGTCGACTGCGTCCAGTTCACCGGCTCGGACCGGACGGGCCGCACGGTGATGGCCCGCGCCGCCGAGACGCTGACTCCGGTCAGCCTCGAGCTCGGCGGCAAGGACCCGATGATCGTCCTCTCCGACGCCGACCTCGACCGCGCCGCCAACGCCGCGGCCTGGGGCGGGATGGTGAACTCGGGCCAGCTCTGCATCTCGGTCGAGCGGGTCTACGTCGAGGAGCCTGTCTACGACGAATTCGTCGCCAAGCTGACCAGGGAGGTCAGCGGCCTGCGCCAGGGCGCCGACGGCCGCAAGCCCGAGAAGGATGTCGGCGCGATGACCTCGCCCAACCAGACCGCGATCGTCGAGGACCAGGTCAACGACGCCCTCGCCAGCGGCGCCCGGGCGCTGACCGGAGGCAAGCGGGTCGAGGGCCCGGGCGACTACTTCGAACCGACGGTGCTGGTCGACGTCGACCACTCGATGAAGGTGATGCGCGACGAGACCTTCGGCCCGGTCGTCGGGGTGATGAAGGTGCGCGACTCCGAGGAGGCGCTGCGGCTCGCCAACGACAGCCGCTACGGGCTCGCCGCCTCGGTCTTCGGCGAGAAGTCCCGAGCCGAGAAGATCGCCCGCCGGGTCGAGGCGGGCTCGGTGAACGTCAACGACGTGATCAGCAACATGGCTGCGATGGGCGTGCCGATGGGCGGCTGGAAGCAGTCGGGGATCGGCGCCCGCCACGGCGAGTACGGGATCAAGAAGTACTGCCGGGCCGAGTCGATCGTCGTCACCCGCTTCAGCGGCAAGCGCGAACCGACCTGGTACCCGTACACCAGGGGGCGACGCCACCTCGTCGACCGCCTCGCCCAGGCCTTCAACGCCCGAGACCTGAAGCGCCGCCTCGGCATGCGCGGCTGATCCGCCCCGCGGGATCCGGCCTCTCCGGCTGCAAAATTTGACACTTTCGTGACCCACACGTAGCAACTTGTTGTCTACAGTGGCATCATGGAGTTGATGAGCGCAAGGCAGACCTGGACCGACGACCGCATGGACGATCTGTGCAAGCGTGTCGATGACGGTTTTGCCCAGGTCCACGGGGACATAAAGGACCTGCGTCGCGAACTCGGCTCGACCCGAGGGGAGCTCGGGGCAGAGATCGGCTCGGTGCGAGATGAGCTCCGGGCGGAAATCGGTTCCGTGCGAGATGAGCTCCGAGCGGAAATCGGTTCCGTGCGAGATGAAGTCGGGTCCTTGCGAAAAGAAGTCGGCTCGGTGCGAGACGATCTGCAAGCCGAAATCGGGTCAGTTGCCAATGAACTCCGACTGGACATCAAGTCGGCCCAGAAGGAGCTAAAAGCCGAATTCGCCAGTCTTCGCTTAGAGAGCAATCAGCAGTTCCTGGCACTCAACCGCCGCTTCGACCTCTTCCAGGCGACGTTGCTCGCTGCGGTACTGGCCGGCTTGATCGGCATCCTCGCCTCACACCTGCTCTAAGCCACCCGGAGGCCCGGTAGCCTCTCTTGGTCATGGCCGAGCGCGACTTCATAGCTGCAACCCGCGAGCGCGTCGTCGTCTTCGACGGCGGCATGGGCGCGACCCTGGAGCAGTTCGAGCTGACCCAGGCGGACTACGGCGGCCTCCAGGGCAAATGCCACGAGGCGCTGGTGCTGAACCGGCCCGACGTGATCGAGGGCGTCCATACCTCGATGCTGGAGGCCGGAGCCGAGGTGGTCGAGACCGACACCTTCCAGGGCTCGCGGCTGAAGCTCGAGGAGTGGGGGCTCGGCGAGCACACGCTGGAGATCAACACCAAGGCGGCGGAAATCGCCCGCAGGGCCGCCGGGGACGATCGCTTCGTCGCCGGCTCGATCGGTCCGACCGGCTTCCTACCGGCCTCGACCGATCCGACTCTCGGCAATATCTCCTTCGCCACCCTGGTCGAGGTCTTCGCCGAACAGGCTCGCGGCCTGGTCGAAGGCGGCGCCGACCTGATCATCATCGAGACCGCGCAGGACATCCTCGAGGTGAAGGCGGCGATCTTCGGTGCCCGTGAGGCGTTCGCCGCGACCGGTCGCACGCTGCCGATCCAGACCAGCGTCTCGCTCCTACCCAACGGCGGCAAGATGCTGCTCGGCACCGACATCCAGGCGGTGCTGACGACGCTGGCCGCGCTCGACGTCGACGTGATCGGGCTCAACTGCTCGACCGGGCCCGAGGACATGCGCGACGCGATCCGCTTCCTAGGCGAGACCAGCCCGCTGCCGGTCCACTGCATCCCCAACGCCGGCCTGCCCCTGCAGGGCCCCGACGGCGAGACGATCTTCCCCGAAAAGCCCGGGCCCCTGGCAGCGACGCTGGGCGAATTCGTCGAGCGCTACGGCGTCGGCATCGTCGGCGGTTGCTGCGGGACGACGCCGGAGCACATCGCCGCGATCCGCGAGCGCTGCGGCGACCACGTCCCCGGCACGCGCCCCGCGCCCGGCCCGATCGAGGTCTCCTCGATGATGACCTCCACCCCGCTCGTGCAGGAGCCGCGCCCGACCCTGGTCGGCGAGCGCGTCAACTCGCAGGGGTCGCGCAAAGCCAAGGAGCTACTGCTCGCCGACGACTACGACGGCCTCGTCCAGGTCGCCGAAGACCAGGTCGAAGGCGGCGCCCACGTGCTTGATCTCTGCGTGGCGCTGACCGAGCGCCAAGACGAGGACGAGCAGATGAGCGCGGTCGCGAAGCGGGTCTCGCTGACCCAGCCATCGCCGATCCAGATCGACTCGACCGAACCCGAGGTGCTGAAGGCGGCGCTGGAGACGATCCCCGGCCGGGCGATCGTCAACTCGATCAACCTCGAGGCCGGCCGCGACAAGGCCGACAAAGTGATCCCGCTGGCGAAGGCGCACGGGGCAGCGCTGATCGCGCTGACGATCGACGAGGTGGGGATGGCGAAGACCGCCCAGCGCAAGGTCGAGATCGCCCAGAGAATTCGCGAGATCGCCTGCGGCGAGCACGGGCTCGATCCCGAGGCGCTGATCTTCGACGCCCTCACCTTCACCCTCACCACCGGCGACGAGGAGTGGAAGCCCTCGGCGGTGGAGACGATCGAAGGGATCCGCCGGATCAAGGCGGAGATCCCCGGCGTCAAGACCTCGCTGGGCGTCTCCAACGTCTCCTTCGGGATCTCGCCGCGGCCGCGCGCCGTCCTCAACTCAGTCTTCCTGCACCACTGCGTCGAGGCCGGCCTCGACCTGGCGATGGTCAACCCGAACCACATCACCCCCTACAGCGAGATCTCCGACGAGGAGCGCGAGCTGACCGACGACCTCGTCTTCAACCGCCGCGAGGACGCCCTGGAGCGCTTCATCTCCCACTTCGAGTCGCAGGGTGAGGAAGCCGAGGCCGAGGCTGCCGACCCAACCGCGGGGATGGAGCCGGAGGAGGCCCTGCACTGGCACATCCTGCGCCGCAAGAAGGACGGGGTCGAGGAGTGGATCGACCGCTCGAACGAGAAAATCGGCGCTGTCCCAACCCTGAACAAAGTGCTGCTGCCGGCGATGAAGGAGGTCGGCGACAAATTCGGCGCCGGCGAACTGATCCTGCCCTTTGTCCTGCAGTCGGCCGAAGTGATGAAGCGCGCCGTCGCGCAACTGGAGAACTACCTGGACCGGATCGACGGCCACACCAAGGGCAAAGTCGTGATCGCGACCGTCTTCGGCGACGTCCACGACATCGGCAAGTCGCTCGTCAACACGATCCTCACCAACAACGGCTACACCGTGATCGACCTTGGCAAGCAGGTCCCGATCGACACGATCATCGAGGCCGCGGTCGAGAACGAAGCCGACGCGATCGGCCTCTCCGCCCTGCTGGTCTCAACCTCGAAGCAGATGCCCGCCTGCATCCAGGAGCTGCACCAGCGCGGGCTCGAGTTCCCGGTGCTGATCGGCGGCGCCGCGATCAACCGGGACTTCGGCCGCCGCACGCTCTACCCGAAGGGCAGGGAGTCCGACGAGGTCTACGACCCCGGCGTCTTCTACTGCAAGGACGCCTTCCAGGGGCTCGACACGATGGACGCGCTGGTCGACGACGAGGCGCGGGCGGCCCTGGTCGAGCGGATCAAGGCCGAGGCCAAGGAGCTGCGCGAGAAGCCGGTCGTAGTCGACGACTCGCCGCCAACGACGGACGACAGCGTCCGCTCCGTGGCGAGCACCGACGCACCGATCCCAGCGCCACCCTTCTGGGGCGTGCGTGAGGTCTCGATCGACCTCGAAGACGTCTATCCCTACCTCGACCGCCACGTGCTCTTCAAGCTGCACTGGGGCGGCCGCGGGGTGAAGGGCGATGCCTGGCGCGAACTGGTCGAGGGAACCGACGAGGAGGAGGGCTTTGCGCCCCGCCTGGAGCGGATGTGGCACGAGCAGGACTACCTGCACCCACGGGCTCGGCTCGGCTACTTCCCCTGCAACTCCGACGGCAACGAGCTGGTGATCTTCGACCCGGAGGATCCCGAGCGCGAGATCGAGCGGCTCGTCTTCCCGCGCCAGCCCAAGCACGACCGCATCTGCCTCGCCGACTTCTACCGCCCGCTCGACTCGGGTGAACGCGATGTAGTCGCCCTGCAGGGCGTCACCGTCGGCCCCGAGGTGACCGAGCTGATCGAGAAGCTGGAGGCCGACGGTGAGTTCGCCGAACAGCTCTACGTCCATGGCCTCGGCGTGCAGTCCGCCGAGGGTCTGGCCGAGTGGCTGCACTCCGAGGTGCGCCACGAGCTGGAGATCGATGCTGACCAGGGCCGCCGCTACTCCTGGGGCTACCCCGCCTGCCCGGATCAGTCAGAGCACGAGAAGATCTGGCGCCTGCTCGGCCTCGAAGAGATCGGCATGACCCTCTCCGACGGCTACGCCGTGATGCCCGAGCAGTCGACCGTGGCGATCGTCGCCCACCATCCCCAAGCCGTCTACTTCGGGATGAAGTCCGGCTTCATTCCCGAGGGCAAGACGCCCGACGAACTGATCGCGGGTACCGACCGCGGCGGCGAGCTGCCCCGGCTGACCTCCTAGTCGGCGTTGCCTTCTTCGATCGCTCTGGCCAACATCTCCGTCTGGAAAGCCTTGGCACCGGCGACCCAGGCGCGGGAAAGGAAGGGGCCGAAGCGGAGAACGTCGCCGACCGTCAACTCGAGCGCCTCGGCCATATCGTTAATGAGCGCCTTCAGGTCAGTTGTTCCGGCCGTGGCGATGTTGCGGACCAGGTCGTCTTGCTGGGACTGGGACATCGGAACCCCCCGCAGTTCGAATTTGCCGTGCCGATCGTCGGCACCGACCGCGGCGAGAAAGGGGTCGCCGCGGTCGGGCCGGCCGATCAGGGTTTGAGTGAACGCCTGCCACCTAGGCGCCCAGTGACCCTCCCGGGTAGATCACATGCAAAGGAATATCCGATAGGTGACCCGCCGCGCAAGGCTGAAACGCGCGCGCGCAAATCGGCGGGTACGACGGCCGCGGCGAGATAAACCGCAAGGGAGGTGAGCCGCCGCCGGAGCCGATGCCCGGCGGCGGCCCTACCCGAATGTCTGGCTCGCTCTAGTGGCGAGCGAAGGGGTCGACGAAGAGATCGTCAACCTGCCACTGGCCCTTGCTGTCCAGGGGCGTGATGCGGATCTGAATCGCGCTCGGAATCAGCGTCCCGACGATCGTCGAGAGACCGAGCACCGGCGACATCTGCTGGGCGGGCGTCCAGCTGGGACCGGCGGTCACCGTGTTGACGATGTTGGTGCGAACGAGGCCGAGTAGGCTGTAGATGGCCTCGACTTTCAGCCTCGAGCTCGGATCGCCCGTGTTACGAGCGACCAGCCGGAAGATCGGCGTGTCAAGCGACATGCAGATCGGCGGGCTGGCGGCGGAGCTGCCGGCAGGCAGCGACAACGAGCGGCTGTCCGTGGTGGCGTTGAGGTAATAGCTCTCGTTGCCGGCGACAACCGCGGCGCCACGGCTCAGCGCCCAACCGGCGCCTCCGGCCTCGAAGCCACCGTCGGGAGCGAGCACGTAGGCGTGCTGGTCACCCCAGGGCGCGAATACCTGCTTGGCGCCGGTATAGCCACACGAGGCGGCTGAGGCGGATCCTGCGAAGACGGCCATCCCCAGAAGGGCGGTGGCGGTAAGGGCGGCGATCTTGGCGCGGACACCGCGCCGACTGGTGATGTGGTTCAACTTCATTCGGGTAAACCTCCCACTCATTGCAGGCCAAAAAGCCTGGTCTGTTCAACCAAGCTGGCAGTTGAGCCATCTCGCGCCGGAGCCGAGACCTCTGACTTTGCGTCCCTGCCTCGCGGCAGGTTTGCCCTTATTCAGCTGACTTATGTGCGGGGAGCATCGACGCTTGGATCGCACTCTTAAGCGATCTCATACAAGCGTTTACTCGCTTTTGCGTAGTTCGTGGCTGGAGTCGTGCGGGCTTATCGAGCCTGGCGATCGCGCCGATAGACACGACGGGTCTCCCAAGGGGCGGCCCTGCCCATATGGCAACCGTCTCCTCGACACCAGAAGTTGAGCGGCTCTTCGCCCGCGGGCGCGCTCGCGCGTTGCTGCGGGCGCATGGGCGCGAGCGCTCGGTCGAGGCCGGGACCGCCGTCGCCTTCCTCATCGTCGCCGTGGCGATGGCACTGCTGCTCCCCTCACCGCGTTCGCTGCACATCCCCACCCTCGGCTTCCTCGTCGCCGCCTACATGGTTGCCTGCCGCGCCAAGTTCGACCTCGCCGATGGCTACACGGTTCCCACCGAGCTGGTCTTCGTGCCGATGCTCTTCCTGTTGCCGACGCCGATCGTGCCGCTGGTGGTCAGCGTCAGCTGGGCGCTTGGCAGGCTGATCGACTACGCCAGCGGCGCCACCAGCATCCATCGTGCCTTCCACGTCTTCGGCGACTGCTGGCACGCGGTCGGGCCGGCGCTGGTGCTGGTGATCGCCGGCGCCCAGGTCTTCGCCTGGGATGACTGGCCGATCTACGTGATCGCCCTGCTGGCTCAGCTCGTCTTCGATTTCGCCGCCAGCGCCATCCGCACCTGGCTGATCGACGGCACCTCCCCCAGGGCGGAGCTGCGTCTGATTGCCCCCGCCTACGCGCTTGACGCCGCCCTTGCCCCGGTCGGGCTGCTGGCCGCCTTCGCCGCAACCGAGCTCGGCGAGGGGGTCTGCCTGCTGGTGATCCCGCTGGCGATGGTCCTCGCCGTCCTCTCCCGCGAGCGCCAGGCCCGCGTCGACCACGCGGTCGAGCTGAGCGAGGCATACCAGGGGACGGCGATGCTGCTCGGCGACGTGGTCGAGGCCGACGACGCCTACACCGGCAGCCACAGCCGTGGCGTCGTCGAACTCTCGCTCGCCGTTAGCGACACCCTCGGCCTCGACTCGGGGCAGCGCCGCAACGTTGAGTTCGGTGCTCTCCTCCACGACGTCGGCAAGATCGCCGTGCCGAAGGAGATCATCAACAAGCCGGGCCCGCTGGACGACGCCGAGTGGGAGATCATGCGGCAGCACACGATCGAGGGGGAGCGGATGCTGAACCGGATCGGCGGCGTGCTGAGCGAGGCTGGGCGCATCGTCCGCGCCTCGCACGAGGACTACGACGGCAGCGGCTACCCCGACGGCCTGGTTGGCGAGCAGATCCCGATCGAGGCACGGATCGTCACCTGCTGCGACGCCTTCAGCGCGATGACCACGACGCGGTCCTATCGCAAAGCGATGCCGACCGAGAAGGCGATCGCCGAGTTACACGCCTGTGCCGGCACCCAGTTCGACCCGCAGGTGGTCGGCGTCCTGACCGAGCTCGTTCTCGACGAGCTCGAGTCATAAAGCTCGCGGGCGCTGCCAGTTCATGCTTTCGTGGGCCGCGACGAAGCCAGCGCGGATCAAGTTGCGGGCGCTGGCCGAGATGTTCTCGCTGCCGTAGGCAGGGACGCCGGCGAAGACCGTCTCGCAACCAGCCTCATAGGCGTCGATGAGTCGCTGGCGCAAGAGCGCCTGGTTACAGCCCCGGCGGCGGAAACCCTCGACCGTCGCTTCGAGACCCAGGACGGCCACCCCATCGTGGATCATCATCGAGCCGAAGGCGACGATGGAGTCTTCGAGCTCGGCGGTGTAGATGCGCCAGCGCTCCTGATACGGCAGGTCGAAGAGCAGGCTGGACGCCGGTGCTGGCATGCCAAGCGCCGGGGCGGCGTCGAAGACCATCGTTTCGCCGCCGGCCTCGTTCTCGCTGATCTCCCACACCTTCACCCCGGGCACCCCCGGCAGGTCGGGCATCGAAGCGTGGCGGACATAGCGCACCAGGGCCGGGCCCTGCTCGAAGCCGTGGCGGTTGAGCCAGTCCTCTGCCGTCGCGGATTCAGGACGGTCTCGCCCGACCTGCACGCGGTAATCGACGTGGAAGGAATCGGCCCACTCGGTTGCGGCGGCTAGATGACCGTCGGCGACCGCGCCGGATTCCGCCGCGCCGAGCACGACGTTCAGGGCCGGTGCTTCGGGTAGCGATTCGATGACGTTTGCCTGCACGGGCCCGAAGCGCCGTTCGGCGATGCCGCACTCATATACCGCGTCCTCGCAGGCGCCACCCCACATATCGGCCCGAAACTCCTGGGCGGCGCGTTCAAGCATGCCGGCGTTGTAACCCATGCGCTCCCTCTCCCAAAGGTCGCGTTACGAAAGCGGCTGCATTCTAAGGTACAAGGCCTTATTTCTCAAGGAACTTACCCGTATATGACCGATCTCCACTGCTCAACCAATATCTCGCCCGGCGGCGAGCCCGCGAGGGCGACGCCAGCTCTGGCTGGTGTAGGCGGGCTCGAAGCCGGCCCAGAGGAGGTTGCGATGGGCGGGCTGCGATTCGTCGCCCTCGCCCACCTCCGCGAAAACCGTGTGGCAGCCAGCGACGACTGCATCGAGCAGTCGCCACATCAACAGCGCTTGATGGCAGCCGTTGCCGCGGGCGGACTCCATCGTCGCATCGAGTCCTAGCTCGGCCACTCCTTCATGAATCATCATCGACCCGCAGGCGACCGCCTCGTCCTCGAGCAGAGCCACATAGCAATGCCAGTCCTCCAGGTGGGGCAGGTCGTAGAAGAGCGTCCCCGCCAGACAAGGAAGGCCGAGCCCTTCGGAGGCGAGGTCGCTGATGCCGTCGCCACAACTCGGACCCAGCTCGACGACTTCGACCTCCGGCAGGGACGGCACGTGAGGCGGCGACGCCTCCCAGACGTAGGTGACCCACGCCGGTCCGCGCTCGTAGCCCCTACTCTCGAGCCATGCCTCTGCCTTCTCGGCGCCAGGCCTGCTCTCCGCCACCGTGACCTGGCAGTCGACCTCGCGGTACCGCACCCATTCGAGCGCTTCGGCCAGATGCCCCTCCTCGACCGCCCCGGGCTCGGCCGCGCCACAGACCATGTTCAGGCTCTGAACCTCCGAGAGGTCTTCGAAGACAGTCGCCTGCACCGGCCCGAAGCGCTGCGCCTGCACTCCCGATTCGACCATCGCATCTGTCGGCACCGAGTGCCACATATCCCGCCGGAACCGCTTGGCGGTCTCCTCCAGCACAGCCGAGTCATAGCCGCCCTTAGCCTGGGAAGGGGTCAAAGCTGCCTCTCTCCACCCGGCGCTATCACGAGATGAAGCCTGGTCCCCCGCAGGAACCGGACGAGAAAGGGCTCGATGTCCTTGCGGTCCGCGCACGCCAGCAGATCAAGGCCGTGGACGACCACCATGCCGGCGGGGTAGCGGCGGTGGTCGAGCTGACAGCGGAGGGCTCGCTTGAAATCCGGCAGCCGCCGCGCCAGCGTATCCAGCTTCAGCTCCTGATAGGACGCCGTAACCCCCTCGTACGTGCCACTCCCCCTGCTGAGGCCTGCCGTCGCGGGCCCCGCACCCAGGCTGCCGTCAAATCCATCGCGTTCATAGCGCTGCAGCCAGTGCGTTACTCGCCGCACTTCACCGAGGGGAAGCATCGCCCGAAGCTCCAGAGCCATGTCCCACAGCGGCGATCTCCTCAACGCAAACCGTCGCCCGCTCGCCGTCGCCACTCCTTCGGTGACTTCGATCAGGAGCCAGATCGCGACGTCGACATATCGCAGATCCTTAAGGCCACCGGCATCCACATCGATGCCAAGCCACCCCTCGGGGCAGAGGGAGTGGGCCGGCGCCGATTGGATGGATTCGGCGCCGGCCTTCACTTCCTATGCATCAGGGACGCCCGCCAGGGAAAGGAGCGGCGACCCTGCCTCCTTGCGCTCGTGCTCACAGCGCAAGCTCTGAAACTGATGGGGTACCCGACCCTCGACCTATTTGCCTTTCTTTTTGGGCTTTGGGCCGAGCTTCAGATCAACCTTGGTGCCCTCAGGCAACGTCGCGCCCGCAGCCGGCTTCGAAGACTTGACGACTAGCGGTCCGAGTTTTTTACCTTTTTTCGCTTTCGGCTTGGTCACCTTGCCGAGCGTGCATTTCGCGGCGGTAAGAGCCGACTTCGCCTGGCCGAGGCTCTTGCCCGCCAGTTTGGGCACGACGCACTGGGTCACGGTTCCGCCACCGCCTCCGGTGCCACCGCCACCACCGGTGCCACCGCCGCCGGTCGGTTTCGTGTCAAACGTCGCTACCACCGTCGTGTCAGCGTTCAAGGTCACTACACAGTTGCCGGTGCCCGAGCAGCCGCCGCCTGACCACCCTTTGAATTCGGAGTCGGACGCAGCCGAGGCAGCGAGGGTCACACTGGTGCCACTGGGGTAGGTGGAAGCGCAGCTGACACCATTGCAGGTGATCGTGCCGGAGCCGGTGCCTGCTTTGTTGATGGTCAACGTGCGATTCGGTAGCTGGTAGGTGTAGTTATCAGCAGCGGTATTGGCCGAGCCGCCGCCGGGGGTGGTCACGATGACGTCGACCGCGCCGGCCGCATGCGCAGGAGCGGTGACTTCGATTGCAGTGGCCGTATTGCTGGTGAACGGAGAGTTGACCACGGTGGTCCCGAATTCGACTTTCGTCGCCCCG
>DASYLY010000035.1:0-9572 GCA_036009365.1 Solirubrobacterales bacterium | reverse complement strand
CGCGTCCTCGGCCGAGTAGGGGGACCGTTTGGTCAGCGAGAGGAACGAGTGGGGGGTGTCCATCCACTTCGCCAGCCCGCTCTGCCCGAGGACGACGTGGAAGGTGTGGATGTCGTTCAGGTTCGGGCTCTGGACGAGCAGGACCAGATCGACGTCGCCCCGCGTTCCTATGGTTGAGTAGGCGCGCAGTGAGCGGTCCACCCCAAAGTCCTCGCAGGCGGCGAGGAATTCCTGCTTGTCGGCTGCGCGCAGCTCCGGGTCCCGACGGCGCCAGGCTGGATCGATCTTGAAGAAGCTGAACTTGGCGAAGGTGCGATCGGCCATCGGGGCCACGATAGCGCTCGCGCTGTTCCTCTCTTTGGCGCCTTCTGCGACGGCGGCCTCTCAGGATCGGAGGGTTGTGCTGGCATGGGTCCCGGCCGATACCACGGTCGCCGATCTCGCGCACGCCGGCTTTGCACCTGGGGTAATGAGCCCCGGCCTCGGGACCGTTCCCGCCGAGCAGACCTACCTGGACATCGGCCAGGGCAACCGGGTCTTCGACTCGCTCTACGACGCCCCGTTGCCCGAGCACCGCGGAAATGCGATTCGCTGGTGGCGGGAAGTGGTGGAGCGCGCCGAATCGGCCCCGGCGGACATCGTTCCCGGCTTGCTCGGCTCAGCACTCAGCAGTGCGGGCCCTGGAGACCGCCTCGAAGAACGGCGAGCCGCCCTGCGGAACATCCCACGGCCGGGGAACGGGCTGGTGATTGCCATCGCCCGCCCAACGGGCGAGTCCGACGACCCGCTGCCGATCGGCATCAAGGGCCGCGGATTCGACGGCAACCTCACCTCCGACAGCACCCGGATGGACGGGTACGTCCTCTCGACCGACGTGGCGCCGACGATCCTCAGCCATGACGGAATCGATGTTCCCTCGCAGATGTCCGGTCAGGCGATCCGGGCGGAGGGGACGGTGGATCCGGCGGAGATCGAAGCGCTCGCGGCGCGGATGGAGGTGATCTCGTCGCGGCGGGGCTCGGTGATCGGGCTGCCGATCGTCGTCTGGCTACTGCTGGCCGCCGGCGCCGCCCTCCTCGGTGGCGCCCCTCGGGTGCGGGGGGCCGTCCGCGTGCTGGCGTTGAGCATCGTCTTCCTGCCCCTGCTGCTCCTGCTCGGGGCGGCGCTGGAACCAGCGGAAGTCTCTGAAGCCCTGCTGGTGGGTCTGGGGGCGCCGGCGCTGGCGGCGCTGACGCTCCTGTTGTTGCCTGGATACCGGGCCCTGGCGATGGCCTCGGCCCTGACCGTGCTGGCCTACGCCGTGGACGTGGTTGCCGGTTCGCCGCTCACCTCGCTGTCCCTGCTGGGGCCGAACCCGGGCCTCGGGGTCCGCTTCTACGGGATCGGCAACGAGCTCGAGGCGCTGCTTGCGGTGCTGGTCGTGGCCGGTACGGGGACCGCCCTGACCGGCTTCGCGACCGGCGCGTCGAGGCGCTTTGCGGTGACCGCCTTCCTCGCCTCCGGGCTGCTCGCGGCGGCGGTCTTCGCCGCCGGCCGCTTCGGCGCCGACGTCGGCGCCGCGATCGTCTTCCCGGTCGGCGCCGCAGTCGCCGCGGTGGCGATCTCCGGCCGGGGCCGGCGGCCGGCCCTGCTGGCCGCGGTCGCCGCGCCGGTGGCCGTGCTGGCTTTGCTGGCTCTCGTCGACCTGCTCAGTGGCGCCAACGCCCACCTCACCCGATCGGTCCTCGACGCCGGTGGCTTCGAAGACCTCGCCGACGTCGCCCAGCGGCGCCTGCAGCTCTCGGTCCGCAGCTTCGGCCGGCCGGTGCTGCTGGTGTTCCTCCCGGTGGTGCTGGGTCTCGCGCTGCTGGCATATCTGCAACGCGACCGCCTGAAGTTCTGGCTCCGCGAAGTCCCCGCGCTGCGGGCCGGGCTCCTCGGCGCCCTCGCGGCCACCGCGACCGGCACCCTCGCCAACGACTCCGGCGCGCTTCTGCTCGAGATCGGCACCGCCTATCTGCTGGTTTTCATCGGCTTTGCCTGGGCAGAGAAAGCCGGTGACTCCGCAGAAAACGCTGCCTCGGACGAAAAGTTACAATTACGTGAGCCACACGTATGAACTTTCCGGCTACGTTGGAGGAGTGAAGGCGATGAGATCCACTTGGACTGACTCCCGCTTGGACGACCTGAATCGGCGCGTGGGCGAAATCAGGGAAGACGTCCGCGACGTTAGGAATGAAATCGGCGATCTCAAGCGGACCATGATCCAGATCGGCGGCGGTCTGATCGGCACGCTCGTCGTCGGCATGCTTGGGCTGATCGGAACCCAGCTCTAGCCCGGCGCAGCGGGCAATCCGCCCGGAGGCGGCTGCCGCGCCATGCCCTACCCTTAATCGTCCGTGCGCATAGGTCTCGTCTCGCCATATTCCTGGTCCTACCAGGGGGGCGTGAACCGGCACGTTGAGGCTCTCGCCGAGGAGTTCCTCGGTCGAGGCCACGATGTCCGCGTCCTCGCCCCCGTCGACCCGCCCGGGAGGCTCAGCCGAACCCTGCACCGGGCTCCGGCCGAACGACTGCAGCTGCCCGAATATCTGATGCCGCTTGGCCGGACGGCGGGTTTCGGCGCCAACGGCTCCGTCTCCAACCTGGCGCCCTTTCCGGCCGGCGGTGTGCTCGCGCCGCGCCGCCTCGTCCGCAGCGGGGAATTCGACGTAATCCACGTACACGAGCCGGTGGTGCCGCTGGTCGGCTGGAACGCAACGCTGGGGGCCCGCGACCCGGTCGTCGGCACCTTTCACACCTACTCGACCAAGCCGATGCCGAACTACATCGCCAGCGCGCTCGGGGCGCGGCGGGTCTTCAACCGGCTTTCGGCGCGGATTGCCGTCTCCGAGGCGGCTGCCTGGACCGGTCGCCGCTGGTTCGGCGGCGAGTACACGATCGTTCCCAACGGCGTCGACGTCGACGCCGCCCCCGACGAGCCGAAGCCGGACGGGTCGGAGCTTCGCATCCTCTTCGTTGGCCGCTCGGAGGAGCGCAAGGGCCTGCCGATTCTCCTCACCGCCTTCAACGCCCTGGTCGAGCACGTCCCCTGCCGCCTGACCGTGATCGGCACCGATCGCGAGGAGGTCCTCCGCTACATCGCCGACCCGGAGCTGCTCGAGTGGGTCGACATCCGCGGCCGGGTCTACCGCGAGGATCTCTGGAAGGAGCTCCACCGCGCCGATCTGCTCTGCGCCCCTTCGCTGTCGGGAGAGAGCTTCGGGATGGTCCTGACCGAGGCCTTCGCGGCCGGCACGCCGGTGATCGCCTCGGCGATCGCCGGCTACAGCGACGTCGTCAGCGACGGCGTCGACGGGCTGCTCGTCCCCCCTGGAGACCCCCAGCGCCTGGCGGAGGAGCTGCAACGGGTGCACTACGAGCCGGAGCGCCTGCAGGCGATGGGGGAAGCCGCCCGCCGCAGCGCACAGCGCTATGCCTGGCCGCGGGTCGCCGACCAGGTCACCGCTGTCTACGAGCGGGCAATCGAGGCGCCGAAGCCGGCAAGCGCCGGCGAGAAGATGGCCCACTGGGTGGGCCTGCGCCCGGCCGACGGTCGACCCAAGCGCCCGGCTGAGCGCCTGCCCTCGCTGGATCCCCCGTTGGCCCAGGCGGGCAGGAAGGGAAGGGTCGTCGCCCGCCGGATCGGGCTCGCGGTGGCCGGGATCATGGGGGTCGGGTTGACCCTGCTGGCGGCGCAGAAAATCGGCGTCGACAAGGTCGTCGAAAGCATCGTCCGCTCCAACCTGACCTGGGTTCTCGTCGCCTGTGCCCTGATGGCGACCTCGCTCTTCTTCCGCGCCGCCTCCTGGTACTGGATCGCGCGCGCCGCTCTGCCCAACCGCCCTGTGCGTCGTCGCGACGTCACCTCGGCGACGATGATCGGGGTGCTGATGTCGGCGACGCTTCCGGCCCGCCTGGGGGAGCCTGCCCGCGCGCTGACGCTGGCCAGGCGCACCGGCCGCATGCGGGAAACGTTCCCGGTGCTGCTCGGCACCCTGGTCTCGCAGACGATGTTGAACCTCGTCGCCCTGGTCCTGCTCGGGGTGATCATCGTCTCGACCACGCCGCTCTTCCACTCCGGCACGAAGCAGCTCTTTGCCTTCAGCCTCGTACCGCTGATCGTTCTGCTCGTCGTTCTGCTGGCTCCGCTGCTGATGCGACGTAACGGCAACGGCCGCCTGGCACGGCTGGGTGGGACGATCCACCGGGCGCTGGTCCAGGTCCGGGCTGGCCTCGCAGTCTTTCGCGACCCCCGCCACGGCACGGCCGCCGCTGCCGCGCAGCTGACGGCCTGGGCGATCCAGCTCGCCGCCTGCTGGGCGCTGCTCTACGCGCTCGGACTCGACGGCAAGGCCGGCATCGGCGCCGCCGCCGCGGTCCTGTTCGCGGTCAACGTCACCGCCGTGGTGCCGGCGACGCCGTCAAACATCGGTGTCTTTCAGCTGGCCGTGATCAGCGTCCTCCACACCGGCTTCGGGGTCAGTACGGCCGACGCGCTCGCCTACGGGGTGATCCTGCAGGCGGTCGAGATCGCCACCGCCGTGGCCCTGGGCCTACCCGCCCTGGTGCGCGAGGGTCTCACCTGGAGCGACCTGCGGATGCAGGCGCTTTCCACCGCGCCGGTTCGACTCGAGTCGAAGCCGCGCGCGCGGCAGAGCCAGGCGAACCGCGAAGGCGTCGTCTAGGGGAAATTCCCCCCGCCTTCCCGATCCCGACTTCTTCATAGCCGGATCGACAAGGTTCCTTGACCCGTCCACAGTAATGTGCATAGAGTCGACCAATCGGCCAAAGCACTCACGCGAACTGGGGGAAAGGGATCCGTGAGATACGACTCAGCAGTGCTCGAGAGGGTCGCGCAGCGCTTCCGGCGCGACATGTGGGACTCGGTGGTTCCGGAAGCAGTTTCAGAATCAGGGGTGCAGGTTCAGCGGTTCGGCCCGGTGCAGGCGACCGCCTTCGGCGATCTGCCGGAGGTTCCGATGCTGCACCAGATCCAGGGTGCGGCGGAGCCGGGGGCGATTGACGGCGGCCATCTCGCCGCTGCGGTCGAATGGATGCGGGCTCGCGAAGTCGACTACCGGATCCCGGTGGCCGACGGCAGGCCCGGCGCCAACGAGGCTGAAGCCTGGCTCGGCGGCCGCGGCTACGAGCAGGGCGGAGGCTGGGTGAAACTGGTCCGCGACGGCTCGCCGCCGGACTTCTACGTCGACCCCGGCATCGTCCTCTACCACCTCGGCGAAGACGAAGCAGAAGGCGAAGGGCTCAGCACCATCGCTGCCGAAGCGCTGGAAATCCCGCTGGTGGCGGGGACGCTGTTCTTCTCCTTGCCGCAGCAGGACGGGTGGCATTGCTACACCGCCGCCCTCGGCCCCGCCGAGGTGCCGGTGGCTACCGGATCGATGCTGATCGTCGAAGGCATTGCCCAGCTGGGGGCGGGGACCACCCTCGGTCCGGCACGCGGGCGGGGCTGCAACGTGGCGCTCCTGCACCGTCGGCTGCTCGACGCGCACCGGGCCGGCTGCCACACGGTTTTCGTCGAGGTAGGCGAATGTGATCTCGCCTCCTGGTCGGCGGTCTGCCGCAACCTGCGGCGGGCGGGTTTTGAGGAGGCCTACGAAGGCCGCAACTGGCAGCGCCCGGCGCTGCATCCGGCCAAGGTTCCGGACAGGTTCAGCGGCTGAGCTCGGGGGCGGGGGTATCGGCCCCCTCGTCCTCGTCGCCGGGGTCCGGGTCGGACTCCGGCGGCAGTCCGCCGCCGCGGGCGGTGCCGGCAATCAGCTCGTCCGGCGTCTTCTCCTCGGGAATGAAGCCGGACTTCATCCCGAAATAGACCGCCTGGGGGTGGTGGGCGACGATCGCCACCGTCGACTGCTCGGGCATCACCGCATACCCGCCGGAGAGGGTCATCCCGATCGATTCGAGGTCGAGCAGGCGCCAGACCTTCTCGTGCTCTGACTGGTCCGGGCAGGCGGGGTAGCCCCAGGAGTAGCGCCGGCCCTGATCGAGATCGATCGCCAGCTGGCTACGCACCTGCGAGTGCAGCCACTCGGCCAGGCCCTCGGCCGACTGGACGCCGAGGCCGTGGACGTAGAGCTGCTCGGCGAACTCGCCTTCGCTCTCCAGTCTTTCAATCAACTCCGTCACCTCTGGCCCGACGGTCACGCCCTGCAGGGCGACGACGTCGCGTTCGCCGGACCCGAGCGGGCGGTAGAAGTCGGCGAGGCAGATGCGGTCGTGCTTCGGCTGGCGCGGGAAGACCAGCCGCTCGAGTTCGCGCTCAGGGTCGTCCGGGTCGAAGACGACCAGCTCATTGCCGTCGGCGTTGCAGGGGAAGTAGCCGAGCCTGGCCCGGGGGCGGAGGTAGTCCTGCTCGCGCCACATCCGCTCCAGGCGGGCGGCGAAGCCCTCCTCCTCGGCAGTGCCTTCGACCAGCTCGCGCCAGGCCTCGCCCTTCACCCCGCGGCCGCCCCAGTGCAGCTTGAAGAGCACGTGGCGATCGAGATAGGGGAAAACCGCGTCGAAGTCGACGGCGACCTCCCGCGCACCCCAGTAGGGGGGCGCCGGGATCGGCACGTCCGTGCGAGCGCCGGAGCGGACGCTGGCGTCGCTGGTGGGGGGCGAGTCGTCAATCACCACCGGCTTCTCGCGCAGCTGCTTCGCCTCGGCTCGGATCCGCTCGACCAGCGCCGAGCGCGCCTCGTCGTCGACCAGAGCGTCCATCGTGTCGAGCCCCTGGAAGGCGTCCTTGCAGTAGAAGACGCCGGGCTCGTAGACCTCGTCCGATGCTTTGCCCTTCGGGTAGAGCGTGCGCCGCCCGAAGTCGCGGTTGATCGCGGCGCCGCCGATCAGCACCGGGAACTCGAGCCCGCGCTGGTGTAGCTCGGCGATGCAGGTCGGCATCTGCTTCGAGGTCGAGACCAGCAACGCCGAGAGGCCGATCGCGTCGGCCTCGTTCTCCACCGCGGCTTCGATGATCGCGTCCACCGGGACCTGCTTGCCGAGGTCGATCACCGTGTAGCCGTTGTTGGTGAGGATCGTGTTGACGAGGGACTTGCCAATGTCGTGGACGTCGCCGAAGACGGTTGCGATCACGACCTTGCCCTTGGTGTGTCCGTCGATCCGGTCGAGATGATTCTCCAGCTGGGCCACGGCGCGCTTCATCACTTCGGCCGACTGCAGGACGAAGGGGAGGATCAGTTCGCCGGCGCCGAATTTGTCGCCAACCTCCTTCATCGCCGGCAGCAGCACCTCGTTCAGAGTCGGGACGGCGCCGATCTTCTCGACCGAGCGCTCGATCTGATCCTCGACCCCGTCCTTCTTGCGGCGCAGGATGTGCCAGTGCAGCGCCTCCTCGGGCTCCATCCCGGCGGTGGGATCGGCGGTCTCGGCCTCTGCCTCCTCGCCTTTTGACTCGAAGTGGGAGATGAAGCGCTCGAGCGCATCCTCGCGGCGATTGAAGACGAGGTCGTCGGTCAGCTCCCGCTCCTCCTCGGGAATCTCGCCGTAGGGGGTGATGTGGTTGGGGTTGACCATCGCCAGGTCGAGCCCGGCCTCGACGCAGTGATGGAGGAAGACCGAGTTGAGCACCGCGCGGGGGCGGGGGGAGACGCCGAAAGAGACGTTGGAGACGCCGAGCGAGGTCTTGACCCCGGGGATCTCGGCCTTGACCCGGCGAATGCCCTCGATCGTCTCCACCGCGGAGGGGCGCCACTCCTCGTCGCCAGTGGTCAGGGTGAAGGTCAGCAGGTCGAAGATCAGCGCCTCGGGATCGAGCCCGTGCTCATCACAGGCGATGTCGCGGATCCGTTCGGCGATCTCGATCTTGCGGTCGGCCGTCTTCGCCATCCCGACCTCGTCGATGGTCAGCGCGATCAGCGCCGCCCCGTGGGCCTTGGCCAGGGGGATCACGGTGTCGGCCTTGTCGCGACCGGCCTCGAGGTTGATCGAGTTGACGATTGCCCTGCCGGGAATCGTCTCCAGCGCGGCCTTGATCACTTCCGGCTCGGTCGAGTCGACCTGGATCGGCGCCGGCTGGGTGAGGGAGATCCGCTTGACGACGGCGCTCATCTGCTCGTCCTCGTCCTGGCGCTCGGTCAGGGCAACGCAGGTGTCGAGCACGTGGGCGCCGCCTTCGACTTGGTCTTCGGCGACCTGGACGAGGCCGTCGTAGTCGTCTGCGAGCAGCAGTTCCTTGGCCTTTTTCGAGCCCTGCGAGTTGACCCGCTCGCCGACCAGGGTCGGCCGCGGCTCCTGGACGAGGGAGGTGGAGGTCATCATCGAGGAGACCTCGATCGGACCGGGGGCAGGGCGATCCCCGGGGGTGCGGCCGTCGACCCGCTCGCGAATCGCCGCCACGTGCTCGGGAGTGGTCCCGCAGCAACCGCCGACGATGCCGACGCCGTAGCGCTCGACGAACTCGCCCAGCGTCGCCGCCAGGGGTTCGGGCTTTTCGGGGAAGATCGTCTCGCCGTCGGGCCCCTGCAAAGGCAGGCCGGCGTTGGGGATGCAGTGGACCGGGACCGTGCAGGTCTCGCCGAGGAAGCGGATCGCGTCGCGCATGTCCTCGGGGCCGGTCGAGCAGTTGAGGCCGATCACGTCGACGTCGAGCGCGGTCAGCGTCGTCAGCACGGACTGGATGTCGGTCCCGAGCAGCATCTTGCCGCCGTTCGGCAACAGCGAGACGCTGCACTGGATCGGCAGTGCCCGGCCGGTCGCGGCAAACGCCTCGCGGGCGCCGAAAATCGCCGCCTTGACCTCGAGGATGTCCTGCGCGGTCTCGATCATGATCAGGTCGGCGCCGCCTTCGACCAGGCCGCGAGCCTGCTCGGCGAAGACCTCGACCAGGCGGCCGAAGGAGATGTTGCCGAGGGTCGGGTCGGTGGAGGCGGGGAGGAAGCCGGTCGGCCCGATCGAGCCGGCGACGAAGCGCTCCTCGCCTGCCGCCCTGCGGGCAATTTCAGCCGCCTTGGTGTTGATCTCCAGCGTGTGCTCGCCGAGACCCCACTCTTCGAGCTTCAGGCGCGAGCCCTGGAAGCTGTCGGTCTCGACCACCTCGGCGCCGGCCTCCAGCATCGAGGCATGGACTCCCTCGACCACGTCGGGACGATTCAGAACCAGCGCCTCATGGCACTTGCCCTCGAGCCCGCCGTAGTCCGCCTGCGAGAGGTCGAACATCTCCAGCGTCGCGCCCATCCCGCCGTCGAAGACGACGACGCGCTCCCTGGTTGCGGCTATGTAGTCACGCTCGGCCATGAACATACAAAGGTACCGGGGAGCTGATCGAGGACATCTTTTGTGCGAGCGCCTTCCTGTAGGGAGGGACGGGTGTCCCCTTCCCTTCCTGGGATTTTCGCCTCTAAGCACCCATCTCTCGCCAAGCCAGCGAGCACGAAAATCAGGGACGCCGGTCGGGAAGGGGACACCCGTCCCTCCTAGCGACAGCGGTGGGAAAAACATCCGTCAGACGGAAGCTGTCGAGGAGGGTGCCTATACCCCTCCGGAGGAATGTTCGGCGATATGCAATCTGTCTTTTGCGCGCGGAGCGCGCAGCA
>DASYLY010000034.1:0-6851 GCA_036009365.1 Solirubrobacterales bacterium | reverse complement strand
CGGTCTTGCCGACCCCCGGCTCGCCCAGCAGCACCGGGTTGTTCTTGGTCCGGCGCGAGAGGATCTGCATGATCCGCTCGATCTCGGTCTCGCGACCGATCACCGGGTCGAGCTTGCCCTCCTCGGCGAGGCGGGTGAGGTTGCGACCGAACTGGTCGAGCAGTTTCGAAGACTTTTTGCCCTCGCCCGAACCGCCACCGCCGCCGCCCTGACGGCGGCCGCCGGGGCCGGAGAGCATGCGGATGACCTCGTTGCGGATCTTGTCCGAGTCGGCGTCGAAGTCGAGCAGGATGCGGGCGGCGACGCCCTCGTTCTCACGCACCAGGCCGAGCAGGATGTGCTCGGTGCCGATGTAGTTGTGACCGAGGGAGAGCGCCTCGCGCAGCGCCAGCTCCAGCACCTTCTTGGCGCGTGGCGTAAACGGGATCTGGCCGGAGGTGACCTCCTCGCCGGATCCGACGATGCGGACCACCTGCGAGCGGACGCGTTCCACCGTGATGTCGAGGGACTCGAGGACGCGGGCGGCAAGCCCCTCCTCCTCGCGCAGCAGGCCGAGCAGGATGTGCTCGGTGCCGATGTAGTTGTGCTTGAGCGTCCGGGCCTCCTCCTGCGCTAGGACGACGACCTGGCGAGCCCTCTCAGTGAATCGCTCGAACAATGAAGACCTCTTCCTGGTTCACAAACCCGGGACACCCCGGTTTGTACCGCCGAATGCCTTGTCCCTCATCGGGCGGCATTCATCTGTCCCTTAACTCTACCGGGGTCGAAGGTCCGGCTTCTGAGCGCTTGAGCACGCTAAGAGCGATATTTCACGAGGCTTCCGGCACCAAGTCTTGAGTCTTACGTGCGCATCGCCGGGAACAGCAGCACTTCGCGCAGGGCCTGGGCGCCGGTCAGCATCATCACCAGGCGGTCGATCCCGACCCCAACCCCCCCGGTCGGCGGCATCCCCTGTTCGAGCGCTTCGACGAACGCCTCGTCGAACGGCTGCGCCTCCTCGTCTCCGCGGGCGACCTCGGCGGCCTGCTGCTCGAAGCGGCGGCGCTGCTCGTCGGGGTCGTTCAGCTCGGTGAAGGAGTTGGCGATCTCGACCCCGCCGGCGAACGCCTCCCAGCGCTCGACCATCCCCGGCTCGGAGCGGTGCGCCTTGGCGAAGGGGGAGAGCTCGACCGGGTAGTCGAAGATGAAGGTCGGCTGGATCAGCCCCGGCTCGACCTCCCTGGAGAGCAGGCCGTCGACCAGCTTGCCCCAACCCTCCTGTGGGTCGGGCTCGGTCCCCATCGCCTTCGCCAACGCCTCGCGGGTCGGGTGCTCGACGATGTCGATCCCGGCCCGCTCGAGGATCGCCTCGCGCAGGGTGATCCGACGCCAAGGCGGCGCGAAGTCGATCTCGGTCTCGCCGCGCATCACCTTGGTGGTCCCCAGCACCCGCTCGGCGACCTCGGCGACGACCATCTCCAGGTCGTGGGCGGTCTTTTCGTAGTCGGCGTAGGCCTCGTACCACTCCAGCATCGTGAACTCGGGGTTGTGCTTGTGGGAGACCCCCTCGTTGCGGAAGTCCTTGCCGAGCTCGTAGACCCGGTCGATGCCACCGACGACGAGCCGCTTGAGGTAGAGCTCGGTCGCGATCCGCAGGTAGAGGTCGCGGTCGAGCGCGTTGTGGTGGGTGGTGAAGGGACGGGCCAGGGCGCCGCCGTAGAGCGGCTGCAGGACCGGGGTCTCGACCTCGACGAAGCCGTGCTCGTCGAACCAGCGGCGGATCTCGGAGATCGTCCGGGCCCGGATCTGGAAGGTGCGGCGACTCTCCTCGTTGGCGATCAGGTCGAGCTCGCGACGACGGAAGCGGGTCTCGGTGTCCTCGAGGCCGTGGAACTTGTCCGGCGGCGGCCGCAGGCTCTTGGCCAGCAGGCGCCAGTGGTCGATCGCCAGCGAGAGCTCGCCGCCGCGCCGGGTCGCCATCGCCGTCCCCTCGGCGCCGACGATGTCGCCGAGGTCGAGATCGACCAGCAGCTCGTAGGCCTCCTCGCCGAGCACATCGGAGCGGGCATGCAGCTGGATCTGACCGCTGCCGTCGCGGAGGTCGAGGAAGCAGGCCTTGCCGTGGCCGCGACGGGCGACGATCCGGCCGGCGACCCGGTGGCGGGAGTCGGTCTCGGCCCCGGCCTGCAGTCCCTGGTGGGCGGCACGCACCTCGGCGACGTCCTCGCGACCGGAGAACTCGTGCGGGAACGGCTCTATTCCCGCCTCGCGGATCCGCTCCAGCTTCGCGCGACGATCCTCGAGGACCTGGGAGAGGTCCTGCTGCTGCTCGGTTGGCTCCTCGCTCATCGGGGAGCGAGCCTACCTACCGTCAGGCCTTCTCGATCTTCGTGATTTTCAGTTTTTTCTTCGGCCCGCGAGGGACCTCGACGGTGACGACGTCATTGCGCTTTTTCCCCAGCAGCGCTTTGCCGATCGGCGACTCGTTCGAGAGCTTGTGCTCGAGCGGGTTGGCCTCGGTCGACCCGACGATCTGGAATTTCTGCGAACCGCCGGATTTCTGGTCTTTGACGTGGACGATCGAGCCAAAGCTGACCTCGTCGGTATTGATCGCCTTCTCGTCGATCACCTGGGCGCGGCGGAGTTTCTCCTCCAGCTGGGCGATCCGCGCCTCGAGCAGGGCCTGTTCATTCTTGGCGTCGTCGTATTCGGCGTTCTCGGAGATGTCGCCGAATTCACGCGCTTCCTTGATCCGGGCCGCAACCTCCCGGCGTTTGGTCGTCGAGAGGAACTCGATTTCCTCTTTGAGTTTCTCCAGCCCCTCCGGGGTGATGACGGCCTGACGCACTTAACGACCTCGCTTTGGATTGGAAAAGGGAGCCTGGCCGGTCTCCCAGACCTAAAAAAATGCCCTGATGCGCCCAATCACGGCGGCACATTCCGGGCAGGAAGCGCGCGATTATAGCGGGGCTGGTCGGCCGGCCAAAGAGGGCTCTGGACTGCCTGTTCAGGCGATGGCGGCGGGAGCAGCGAGGGAGCCGACCAGCTCCCTCGCCCGAGGCAGATCGGCGCTGCGCTGTAGCTCGTCGGCGATCTCCCTCGGCGCCTCGATCCGCTCCACGTACCAGGGGTGGAATTTGCGCAGGTAGCGGGTTGCGCGCTCGCGGCCGAGGTGCTCCTCGGCCCGGTCGATCACCCAGAGCCACTCGGCGACGACCTCCTCGCGGCGCGGCGGCGCGGCGCGGCGGCCGGTCAGTTCCTCGAAGACCCAGGGATTGCCGAAAGAGCCGCGGGCGATCATCACCGCGTCGGCGCCCGACTCGTCGTAGGCGCGACGCGCCGCCTCGGCACTGGCGAGGCCGCCGGAGACGATCACCGGCACCTCCACCCGCTCGACCAGCTCCCTGGTCAGGGCGTAGTCGGGTTTGCCCGCGTGACCCTTGGTCGCCGCGCGGGGGTGGAAGCCGATCGCTGCCACCCCGGCCTCCTCGGCGAGGCGGATCGCCAGCTTGAAGCCGGAGCGGTCGCCCGCCTCGATCCCGGAGCGCAGCTTCACCGTCACCGGCAGGCCACTGCCCTCGGCGGCGCCGCGGGCCAGGGCCAGAGCCAGGTCGGGGTCGCGCAGCAGCTGGGCTCCCGCCCCGGTCTTCCGCACCTTCGGCACCGGGCAGCCCATGTTGATGTCGATCAGGTCGGCGCCCGCCGCAGCGGCGATCTCGGCGCCGGAGCGCATCACCTCGGCGTCGTGGCCGAAGAGCTGGATCGAGACGGGATGCTCGTCGGGATGGATCCGCATCAGGTCGCGCAGGGTGCGCTCGTTGCGGTAGTGCAGGGCAAAGCTGGAGACCATCTCCGAGACCGCCAGGCCCGCTCCGTGACGTTTGGCCTGCAGGCGGACGAACCAGTTGCCGATCCCGGCCAGCGGCGCCAGCAGAACCCGGTTGGCGATCGGCACGCCGCCGATCTCGAAGGGATCGGTCAGGGCCGGGCGGGGACCTGCTTTGTCAGCGGTTGCGCTCATGGATCAGCCGCAGTCCCTTCAAGGTCAGCAGATCGTCGACCTCGTCGATGGTTTCGGTGAAGGGGACGACGGCCGAGGCGTAGCCGCCGGTGGCAAGCAGCCGCGGGTTCGGTAATTCCTCTTCGATGCGGCGGACGATGCCGTCGATCAGGCCGGCGAAGCCGAAGATGAAGCCGGAGTTGATCGCCGCCCGGGTCGAGCGCCCGATCGCCTCCTGCGGCTCCTCGAGATCCATCCGGGTGATCCGGGCAGCGCGCTCGATCAGGGCACTGAGCGAGGGCGCGAGGCCGGGGCCGATGGCGCCGCCGAGGTACTCGCCCTCGGCGGAGACGCAGTCGATGTTGATCCCGGTGCCGAAATCGACCGAGACGCAGGCCTCGCCGAAGCGCTCGTAGGCGGCGATCGCGTTGACGAGGCGGTCGGCGCCGACCTCCAGCGGGTTCTCGATCCGGATCGGCATCCCGGTCTTGAGCCCGGGGCCAATCGTCAGGCAGCCGGCGTCGAGATAACGGGCCGAGAGCTGCTCGAACTGGCTCCCAAGCGGGGGCACGACAGAGGAGACGCAGACCGCGTCGACGTCCTCGAAAGCGCAACCGCTGAGCGAAAAGAGGCCGGCGATGCGCTCGGCCAGCTCGTCGCCGGTAGCCCCCGAGCGGGTCTGGAAGCGCCAGTGCTCGACCAAGTGCTCCCCGTCGAAAGCGCCGAGGTGGGTCTGGGTGTTGCCGACGTCGACCGCGAGGAGCATCGGCGGATTATCGCGGGCTGTGGCTGGCCAGGTGGCCAGTTTGGGTCCCTTGCGCATAGGATCGCCCAGATGAGCAACCGCCTCTACGTGATTCCGGGCTCCCACCCGAGCATCGCCGCCCAGCTGATGCTCGAGCACAAGGGCTTCGCCTACAAGCGCAAAGACCTGATGCCGGTCGTCTCCAAGGGGGTGCTTCGCATGGTCGGCTTCTCCGGCATCACCGTGCCGGCACTGAAGATCGACGGCGACAAGGTCCAGGGCTCCCGGCAGATCGCGCGGGAGCTGGATCGCCTGCGCCCCGAGCCGCCCCTGTTCCCCGACGACCCAGCCGAGCGATCCGAGGTCGAAGAGGCCGAGCGTTTCGGCGACGAGGAGCTGCAGCACCCGATCCGCCAGGTGCTCTGGTGGGGGTTCAAGCAGGACCGCTACCCGCTGGCCAGCTACTCCGAGGGAGCCAAGCTAGGCGTCCCGATCGGTCTGGCGGTAAAGACCGGCGGCCCGCTGGTCGCACTCTCGGCCCACTTCAACGAAGCCAGCGACGAGAACGCCCGCCAGGCGCTGGCGGCACTGCCGGCGATGCTCGACCGGATCGACGCCTGGGTGCAGAGTGGTCTGCTGAACGGCGAGCGTCCGAACGCCGCCGACTTCCAGATCGCGCCGAGCATCGGCCTGGCGATGACGATGGATGACCTTCGTCCGGCCATTGCCGGGCGTCCCGCGGAGTCGCTGGCGCGGCGCTTCGTCCCGAACTACGCGGGCAAGATGCCGCCGGTGCTGCCGGCCGAGTGGCTGACGCCGCTGCGCGGCAGCTGAGGCCCGCTCAGCCCCGCGGGGCGGCGCGGCGAACGATGCGGAAGCGGCTGTAGCGGAGCGCGTCGGCTTCGATCGGGCCATAGACCAAGCGCGTCCCGGCGACGAGGAGGATCAGGCCGAAGGCGATCAGTGCCAACCACGGTAGGCCCGAGCCGGAGGTGGCTTCGGCGGCAGCGGCAACCGGCACGGTCGCCGAGGAGGCGGAGACGCCCTTGACGCCGCTCGAGCCGGTCAGGACGGCGTCGGCCCCGCCCACGGAGAGGTGGGCGTCCGCGTTGGTCGGAGGCTTGGGGGCTGGCTTGGGAGCCGGTTCGGGTTCGGGGCGCGGAGCGCTGTACACGGGTTCCCGGACCGCCGGTCCGGCCGGGACTTCGGTTTCGCTCGAGTTGCTCGAGGGAGCCGGTTCCGGAGCGGGAGGCGGGGGCGGCGGGCTCGGCGCCGGCGCAGGGCTCGGCGAAGACGGCTTGCTCGCCGACCCACCGCTGCCGCCGCTGCCCAGCGAACTGCCCTGCTGGGCTCCGGAGGATTCGCCATCGGAGCCTTCCGAGGTGCCGCCGCCCTGCGGAACCCAGCCGCTCGAGGGAGGCGGGCTTTCGCTCGCTGGCGTGGTTTCGGTCGTTTCGGTGGTGTCCGCGAGCGCACCGACCGGCGCGATTGCCCAGAGGAACATCGCTCCCGCGACCAGCGACAGGGCGAACCACTCACGGCCCCGCAACTTCTTCATCCCTCGCCTCGGCTCGTCATCGATTGCATAGATGGACGGATATTCTAGTTCCGCATGGCAAATGACAGCGGAGATAGCTCACTGGGAGAGAGAAAGATTTGAGGTTCTGGTCGCGAGGCGCGGCCGGCGCGACGTTTGCGGCGGCTCTCGTCCTCCTACTCTCACTCCCCGCGACGGCAGCACCGCCGACGCTCAGCGTCGAAGGGTCGGCCACGGTGGTCGGTGGAACCATCCACGCGACCGCGGAACTCTCGGAAAGCCCGGGAGCACTCGGGGAAATCGAATTCGAAGTCTTCGGCCCAGCCGACCCGACCTGCGCCGGAACGGCGCTGGGCGAAAGCTCGGTCACGGTGAACGGCGAAGGCGAATACACCTCGGACGACTTCGAACCCGCCGCAGCCGGCTCATATTTCTGGACCGCCCGCTACACGGGCGACGGAGTCAACGAACCCGCCGAATCGATCTGCGCGGCGACCTCCACCGTCAGCAAAGCCACGCCGGCGCTGACCGGCAGCGCCAGCTCGGGCACGGTCGGCGGTGCGATCCACGACGAGGTCACGCTGACGGGC
>DASYLY010000033.1:0-31773 GCA_036009365.1 Solirubrobacterales bacterium | reverse complement strand
CGATGTGCTTGCCCATCCCCAGCTCCTTCGGCTCGAATCCGAGCGCCAGGCCGACCAGCTGGGGCAGGTGGAGCACGGCGAGGCCGAGGTCCCGGTTGACGACCTTTGCCGCCTCGGGCTGCTGCATGTCGAGGTTGAGGTGGCAGAGCGGGCAGGGGGTGACGAGGCAGTCGGCGCCGGCGTCGATCGCGTCGCCGACGTGGGTCCCGGCCTGCCGCAGCGAGGTCTCGCGGTTCATCGCGATCACCGGGAAGCCGCAGCATTTGCGGGCGCCGTCGTACTCGACGACCTCGCCGCCGAGCGCCTTGATCACCTGCTCCAGGTAGATGTCGCGGTCCGGGAACTCGTCGTAGCCGAGCCGCTCCTTGGGACGGACGATGTAGCAGCCGTAAAAGGGGCCGACCCGGAGGCCGCTAAGCGGGCGCTTCACCTGGGCGGCGAGCTTGTCGAGACCGTAGTCCTCGACCAGCAGCCAAAGGAAGTTTTTGTTGTTCCAGGCGCCGTCCTCGGACTTCTCGTAGGAGAGGCCCTGACCGGAGAGCGCCTCGTTGACGTGGGCGCGGTAAGTGGAATCCGCATCCAGTCGTTGCTGGCACTCCGATTGCGCGCCCTGGCAGGTCGAGCAGATGTTCATCATCGAGAGCCCGGTCTGCTGGGCGAGCGCGAAGGTGCGGGCGTTGAGGGTGTCGGCCAGCTCCTGGTTGTGCTCGGCGATGACGCCGGCGCCACAGCAGTTGGCGCGATCGAGGGTGACCAGCTCGATGCCGAGCTTCTCGGCAACCAGCGCCATCGAGCCGTGCAGCTCGGGCGTGAAGCCGCGTGAGACGCAGCCGGGCCAGTAGGCGACTTTGATCTGATCAGCCATTCGAGGCCTCCTCGCCGGACGGAGCGGCGGCAGCAGGCTCGGGGGCCTCCTCGGCCTCGATCTCGGCCAGCTCGCTCTCGTCGCCCTTGATGTACAGGTTGAATTCCTCGTTGTGCTCCTCGGCGCGCTTGTAGATCGCCTTGACCTCGTCCTGGGCGTCGCCGGGGAGCTTGTGGTGGAGACCTGGGACCACCTTTTTGGGCCCGACCTTCCCCGTCCTCAGTGCCCGGAGCACCGTCGGGATCGATTTGATGGTTTCCCTGATCCCACGCTTGCTCGGTTTCAGCTTGCCCTTGACCCCGGGTGCGTACGACTCCTGCACGAGCATTGCCTCGTCCAGGGTCCCCTTCTTCTCGATGATCTTGACGAAGGCGATCTCGTGGCTGTGGCCGCTGTTGGGGTCCTCGATCCCGGCTTCACCGGCCTTGCGGCGCAGGCGCATGATCTGGTCCATCGGCGCCACGTCCTTGGGGCAGGCGTCGACGCAGCTGAAGCAGTGGGTGCAGTCGTAGATGCCCTGCGGGTCGTCGGCGAGGTCGTGCAGGCGCTCCACCGTCTCAGCGTCGCGGGGGTCGCCGACGAAGCGGTAGGCCTTGGCCAGCGCCGCCGGGCCGATGAAGCCGGGGTCGGCTTCCATCGAGAGGCATGAGGAGACGCAGGCGCCGCACTGGATGCAGGCCATCGACTGGGTGATGTCGATCATCGATTCCGGCTCGACGATGTACTCGCGCTCGGGCGGCTCGCCGTGGGGGAGGAGCCAGGGGGTGACGCGGCGGATCTTGGTCCAGTGGGTCGACTCCATGTCGGTGATCAGGTCCTTGATCACGGGCATGTTCCCCATCGGCTCGACGATGA
The DNA here is from genome assembly GCA_036009365.1 of Solirubrobacterales bacterium. Taxonomy (GTDB): domain Bacteria; phylum Actinomycetota; class Thermoleophilia; order Solirubrobacterales; family 70-9; genus VAYN01. The sequence goes on along the minus strand of DASYLY010000033.1, from coordinate 30,053 downwards.
CGGTGGCGTCCTTGGCGTCTTTGCCGAGCGCGCTCGCCTTCTTTTCAGCCAACTCCTGGGCCTCGCCGATCTGGGTCTTGCAGCCGAGCCCGGACTGGCCGTTGATCTTCATCCCGCAGGAGCCGCAGATCGCGGCGCGGCAGGAGCAGCGGACCGAGAGCGAGCCGTCGTCGCGGTCCTTGGCCTGTAGCAGCGCGTCGAGGACCGAGAGGGAGGGCTCGAGGTCGACCTTGAACTCCTCCCAGTACGGCCCCTGGCCGCTCTCGGGGAGGAACCTGCGGACTTTGATCGTGTAATCGGCCATCAGTACGTCCTCGCTTCCGGTTCCCACTGGGTGATGGTCACCTCGGAGTATGAGATCTCTGGCCCGCCATCGGTCTGCTCGAGGTCGATGTGTTTGAGCCACTCATCATCATTGCGCTCTGGGAAGTCCGTCCTGTACTGGGCGCCGCGGCTCTCCTTGCGCTCCAGCGCGGCGATGCAGGTGCACTCGGCGTTGTCGAGCATGTAGCCGAGCTCGATCGCGCCCAGCAGGTCCTGGTTGAAGATGGCGCCGTGGTCGTCGATGTAGGCCGACTTCGCCTCCTCTTTGAGGCGGCGGACGGTCTCCAGCGCTTCCTGGATCCCGGCCTCGTCGCGGAAGACGGCGACTTTGGCATCCATCGTCTCGCCCAGCTCCAGCTTGATCTCGGAGACGCGGCGGCCGGAGCCCTTGGCGCGGGAGTTGATGTCGGCGATCATCGCCTGCTCGTCCTCGAGGACCTTGCGCGAGGGGCGCGAGCCCTCGATCCGCTTGGCGCGGGAGGCGGCGTCGACACCGGAGCGGCGGCCGAAGATCAGCGTGTCGAGCAGCGAGTTGGCGCCGAGCCGGTTGCCGCCGTGGACGGAGACGCAGGCGGTCTCGCCGGCGGCGTAGAGGCCGGGAATGTCGGTGCGCCCGTCGACGTCGGTCTTGACGCCGCCCATCGTGTAGTGGTTGCCGGGCTTGATGTGGATCGGTTCGCGGGTGATGTCGACGCCGGCGAAGTCGCGGCCGACGAGGACGATCTCGCGCAGCGCCTCATGGACGCGCTTTTTCGGCACCACGGTGATGTCGAGGGCGACGGTGCCGTCGGGGAAGCCGCGGCCCTCGTTGATCTCGGTCTGCTCGGCGCGGGAGACGACGTCGCGGGAAGCCAGCTCCATCTTGTTCGGGGCGTAGCGCTCCATGAACCTTTCGCCCTTGGCGTTGAGCAGGTGGGCGCCCTCGCCGCGGGCCCCCTCGGTGATCAGGAAGCCCTTGCCCGCCAAGGTCGTCGGGTGGTACTGGATCATCTCCATGTCCATCAGCTTGGCGCCGGCCCGGTAGGCCATCGCGATGCCGTCGCCGGTGCAGATCAGCGCGTTGGTGGTGGGCTTCCAGACCTGGCCGTTGCCGCCGCAGGCGAGGATCACCGACTTCGCCTCGAACAGCTCCATCGAGCCGTCGGCGACGTTGCGGGTGACGACGCCGCAGCACGCGCCCTGCTCGTCCATCGCCAGGGCGGTGCAGAACCACTCCTCGTAGCGGGCGATCTGCTCGGAGTACTTCATCAGCTGCTCGTAGAGCACGTGCATGATCGCCTGGCCGGTGATGTCGGCGACGTAGTAGGTGCGGGCGGCGGAGGCGCCGCCGAAGGCGCGGGTGCCGAGCTTGCCTTCCTCGTTGCGATGGAAGGTGACGCCGAGGTGCTCGAGGTGGAGGATTTCCTCCGGCGCCTCGCGGGTCATGATTTCGATCGCGTCCTGGTCGCCCAGGTAGTCGGAGCCCTTGATCGTGTCGAAGGCGTGCGACTCCCAAGAGTCGCCGGGGTTGAGGGCGGCGTTGATCCCGCCCTGGGCCGCGTTGGAGTGGGAGCGGACCGGGTGGACCTTGCTGAGGATCCCGACCGATACACCCTGCTCGGCGGCCGCCAGGGCCGCTCGCTGCCCGGCTAGGCCGGCGCCGACTACGAGAACGTCATGGGAAGGCACGGGCGCGGACTCTATAGATGGAAAATCCGACCCCGCAGTCGGATTTCTGCCCGGCGCTTACCATTGGCAAATGCTCGGCGGCGGCTCGATCACGCTTTTCCGTTTCCGCGGGATCAGGGTCGGCGTCGATTGGTCCTGGTTCATCGTCCTCTTCGTCGTCATCTTCTATATGTCGGACTTCTACGGCGAGCTGCTCGGGGAGTCGAGCTCGGCGTCGACTCCGTTCGCGCTGGCGGTGGCGAGCGCGCTCGGTTTCTTCGGCTCGATCCTCCTGCACGAGTTCGGCCACGCGATCGTCGCCCTGCGCAACGGGATCGGCATCAGCAGCATCCAGCTCTGGATCTTCGGCGGCATGGCCCGGATGGACCGCGAATCCGACAGCCCCGGCACCGAGGCGAAGGTGGCGCTCGCCGGTCCCGCCGTCACCCTGGCGATCGTCGCCGTCCTTACCGCTGTTGGCATCGCTTTCTCCGGCTGGGACGCCTTCCGCGAGGCGGCGCTGGTCGAAAGCCGCTCCGAATCTTCCGGGGTACTGGCGATGGTCGCCTGGCTGGCCTCGATCAACTTCCTGATCCTCATCTTCAACCTGATCCCCGCCTTCCCGATGGACGGCGGCCGCGTCGCCCGCGCGGTCGCCTGGTGGCGGACCGGGGACCGCAACCGGGCAACCCGCTTCGCCGCCAATCTCGGCCGCGTCCTCGCCTACGTGATCATGGCCGGCGGCCTCGCCCTGATCTTCACCGGCGCGATCTTCTCCGGCGTCTGGCTGGCGCTGATCGGGATGGTGATCAATGGCTCTGCCCGCGGTGCGGCAATGCAGACCGCGATCGCCGGCCGTCTCGGCGACATCCGCGTCGCCGACGTGATGGACCGCGAACCGGTCACGATCCCCGCCGACCTCAGCGTCGAGCGTGCCCTCGACGAGTACTTCCTGCGCTACCGCTGGCCCTGGTTCCCGGTCGTCGATGCCGCCCACCGCTTCCTCGGCCTGATCGAACGAGACAAGGCGGACGACGTCCCCGAGACCTCGCGCTCGACATCCCTGGTCAGCGATCTGCTCGACCAGGACAACGGCGCCTTCCAGGTCAGGGACGACGCGCCGCTGGACTCGCTGCTGACCAACCAGAACCTGCGCCGGGTCGGGGCGCTGATGGCCGTCGACGCCGACGGGCGGCTGAGCGGCGTGATCACCGCCGAGCAGGTCGGCCGCGCCCTCCGCGACTCCACCCAGGGCAGCTGACCGGCGCATATCGGGCGTCCTCGGTCGCTCGCGTGTAGAGCACGCCACGCTCCCTGCGTCCTTGATCTGCTTGGTCAGCTGCCCTGGGTGACGTGTGCAAGGGGGAGAACCTGCTCCGGTCGTCGCTTGTAGGGCTATGGCCGACAAACGACGACCGGAAGGGCGGCATCAGGCGTTGTCTGATCTGGCTACGGCGCAGCACGGGGTCGTCTCGGCGCGTCAGCTGCGAGAGATCGGCTACTCGCGCGATGTGGTGGCGGATGCGACGAAGGCAGGCCGTCTGCATCGGCTTCACCGCGGCGTCTATGCCGTCGGCCACCTCGATCTCGATTGGCACAGCCACTGCCTCGCCGCTGTGCTTGCTTGCACTCCGGCCGTGGCGAGCCACACATCGGCGGGGTGGCTCTGGGGCCTGCTTCGCTACCAACCGGGAGTCGTCGACGTCACCGCGGCGACCAGGCGTCATCCGAAGAGAACAATTCGTCTTCACCACGCACGCTTGGGCGACGAGGATCGAGATGAACGCGAGGGCATCCCCATCACCTCGCTTGCCCGCACCCAACTCGATCTCGCCGCGACGCTTGCGCCGGCGCGACTGAGCCGCGTCATCGAGCGAGCGGAGGAGCTGGGGATCTTCGATCTCATCGCGATCGAGGAACTGCTCGGCCGAGTAACCCACCATCCCGGCACCGGGAAGCTCCGTCTCGCCCTCGCCATCTACCGCCCCGACCCCGCCTTCACTCGCTCGGGCTTGGAGCGCCGCTTCCTTGCCTTGGTCAAGCGCTCCGGGCTGCCGGTTCCGGCGATGAACTACGTCACCGAGGGCTTCGAGCTCGACGCCTACTGGGAAGAGGAGCGCTTCGTGGCCGAACTCGACGCCTACGAGACCCACGGCAGCAACGCGGCCTTCGAGCGCGACCGCCTCCGTCATGAGGATCTGAAGCTGGCCGGGATCGAGATGGTCCGGATCACCGGCCCGCGCCTGAAGCGCGAACCACAGCGGGTGATGGAGCGACTCGGCGTGCTCTTGGCGCGGCGCCGGGAGGAGATCAGACCGCGACTTGATGCCGCTTGATGATGCGAGAGAAGTCGGTGCCGGGGGGCAAGGTCCCGAAGGCACGTCCCCAGTCGCCGTCGAGGCGGGAAGCACAGAAGGCGTCGGCGACCGCCGGGTCGCCGTAGCGGACCAGTAGCGAAGCCTGGATCGCGATCGCCATTTTCTCGACGATCCGCCGTGCCCGCAGCTCGATCGTGGCGACGTCGCCGGGGACTTCGTCGCGCAGGGCAGATACATATGGGTCGAGCCGGGGCTCGGCGCCAGCGCCCTCGAGCACCTCGGCGAAGAAGGCGTCGACCGAGGCCGGGCTCTTGACCATCGCCCTCAGCACGTCGAGGCACTGGACGTTGCCGGAGCCCTCCCAGATCGAGTTGAGCGGACTCTCGCGGAAGAGGCGCGGCATTCCCGACTCCTCGACGTAGCCGTTGCCGCCGAAGCACTCCAGCGCCTCGCCGGCGTGGGCCGGCGCGCGTTTGCAGATCCAGTACTTGAGCACGGCGTTGGCGATCCGTTTCAGGCTCTGGGCCTCCTGGTCGCCGGCGATCGCTTCGTCGTAGGCACGGGCCAGCCGCATTGCCGAGATCGTCGCCGCCTCGGACTCGACGCAGAGGTCGGCGAGCACGTTACGCATGAGCGGCTGATCGATTAGGTCCTTGCCGAAGGCGGCACGGTGAGAGGTGTGATGGATCGCCTGGGCGACCCCCACCCGCATCCCGGCGGCGCCGCCGATCGAGCAGTCGAGCCGGGTGTGGTTGACCATCTCGATGATCGTCCGCACGCCGTCGCCCTCCTCGCCGACCAGCCAGGCCGAAGCGGCGTCGAACTCGACCTCGCTGGAGGCGTTGGAGCGGTTGCCGAGCTTGTCCTTGAGCCGCTGCAGGCGGAAGCGGTTGCGCTCGCCGTCCGGCGTCCAGCGCGGGAAGAGGAGGCAGGAGATGCCGCCGTCGGCCTGGGCGAGGACGAGGAAGGCGTCGCACTGGGGAGCCGACATGAACCACTTGTGGCCGGTCAGCTCGTACTCGGCGCCGGGCCCACCACCGTTGACGGGACGGGCGACGGTGGTGTTGGCGCGGACGTCGGAGCCGCCCTGCTTCTCGGTCATCCCCATCCCGGCCAGGGCGCCGGTCTTCTCCGCGGCGGGCGCGTTGCGGGGGTCGTACTCGGCGGAGAGCAGGCGTGGCTCCCACTCGGCGGCCCGCTCCGGCTGAGTGCGCAGGGCTGGGATAACCGAGTAGGTCATCGAGATCGGGCAGCCGACCCCCGCCTCGGCATGGGACATGCAGACGAAGGCCGCGGCGCGGGCGACGTGGGCGCCGGGCTGCGGCTCCTTCCAGGGCAGCGCGTGCAGTTCGTGGCCGACCGCGTGCCCGAGCAGCTCGTGCCAGGCGGGGTGGAACTCGACCTCGTCGACGCGGTGGCCGAAGCGGTCGTGGGTGCGCAGCTTCGGTGGGTTCTCGTTGGCGGTGGCGCCGAGTGCCTGGATCCGCTCCGAGCCGGCCAGCGCGCCGACCGCGGAGATCCGCTCCTCGGCCCACTCGGCGCCCTCGCGGCGAGCTGCCTCGACCAGCACCGTGTCGGCCTCGAAGACGTTGTAGTCGACCAGCGGCGGGGGCTGGTTGACGACCTCGTGCGTGCTTCCCGTTGAGCGCTCGACGGTTGCCACGCGCCCATTCTCGCAGGAGGCCCGCTCCCGGGTCAGGCCGAGGCGGCCTCTGGCTCGGGATCGGGCCTGATCACCACCGTGTCGACAGCCTCGATGATCTCGTCGGCGGGCATGCCGACGCGCTCGGCGTGCTTGCTGATCGCCTCGGGCCCGCTCGCCTGGTAGATGCAGACGGTGCCGAGGGTGCCGCCCGGCTCGCCGATCACATAGCTGCGGATCCAGCGGATGTCATCGGGGAACTCACTCGTGGCGACCTGTTTCGAGCGCTCGGCGGCGGCGCCGAGCTCCTCCGGGTTCTGCCAGGCTTTTTCCCTGCGGATCACGTAGGTCTTCATTGCTTCCTCCAGTTGGACGGGGAGATTTACCGACTGATTGTCGGTAATAGTATGCGCAATCGGTGGCAGGCGAGATGCGAAGAGCGCGGGGTCGCCCCAGCAATGGGGCACGCGAGGCAGTGATCGAGGCGGCGCACGAGTTGTTCATGGAGCGCCACTACGACCAGGTCTCGACCGAGGAGATCCTCGAGCGCTCGGGGGTGAGCCGGGGTGCGCTCTACCACCACTTCCCGACCAAACTTGACCTCTTCAAGGCCGTCTTCGTGGCCAGCGAGCGGCGGGTGATCGACCGGATCGCCGCGCAGGCCACCACCTCCTCGAGCCCGTTCGAGATGCTTCTTGCCCTCGCCAAGGGCTACATGCGCGCGGCCGAAAGCGACGAGGAGCTGCGTCGCATCGGGTTGGGCCAGAGCCGCGCCGTCCTCGGCTGGGAGGGATGGCGGGCTGCCTGCACGGAGCTTGGAATCGGCGCGGCCCTGGCCGCCGTCAGCGCGGCGATCGAGGCGGGGGAGCTGCCCCCGCGCCACCCCGAGACGATGGCCATCGTCCTGCTCGGCGCGATGATCGACGCGGCGATGCTGATCGTCGTCGCTGACGATCGCGCTGTGGCGCGCGAACGCTCGGAAGCGGTTGTCGTCGACCTGCTCGAAGGCCTGCGTCGATAGCATCGCGCGCCGGTGACGAAGATCCAGGTCAAGAATCCGATGGTCGAGCTCGACGGCGACGAGATGACGCGGATCATCTGGTCGTTCATCAAAGAGCAGTTGATCCTGCCTTACCTAGATGTCGATCTCATCTACTTCGACCTCGGGATCGAGAGTCGCGACGCGACCGAAGACCAGATTACGGTCGACGCCGCCAAGGCGATCAAGCAGCACGGTGTCGGTGTTAAGTGCGCGACGATCACCCCCGACGAGGCGCGGGTCGAGGAGTTCGGTCTGAAGGCGATGTACCGCTCGCCGAACGGGACGATTCGCAACATCCTCGGCGGTGTCATCTTCCGCGAGCCGATCGTCATCTCCAACGTGCCACGTTTGGTCCCAGGCTGGACCAAGCCGATCGTGATTGGCCGCCATGCCTTCGGCGACCAGTACCGGGCCACCGATCTGGTCGTCCCCGGCGAGGGGAGGCTGACCCTTACCTACACCCCCAAGGATGGGGCCGCGCCGGTCGAGCTCGATGTCTACGACTTCCCGAGCGGTGGCATCGCGATGGCGATGTACAACCTCGACGATTCGATTCGCGACTTCGCACGCGCCTCGATGCGCTATGGCCTTAACCGCAGCTACCCGGTCTACCTCTCGACCAAGAACACGATCATGAAGCGCTACGACGGCCGCTTCAAGGACATCTTCGCCGAGGTCTACGAGGCCGAGTTCAAGACCGAGTTCGAGGCCGCCGGCATCACTTACGAACACCGCCTGATCGACGACATGGTCGCCGCCGCGATGAAGTGGGAGGGCGGTTACGTGTGGGCCTGCAAGAACTACGACGGCGACGTCCAGTCCGACACCGTCGCTCAGGGTTTCGGCTCACTCGGCCTGATGACCAGCGTCCTGATGAGTGCGGACGGCAAGACGGTCGAGGCGGAGGCCGCGCACGGCACCGTCACCCGTCACTACCGCCAGCACCAGCAGGGCAAACCGACTTCTACCAACCCGATCGCCTCGATCTTCGCCTGGACCCGCGGCCTTGCGGCCAGGGGGCGGATGGATGAGACCCCCGAGGTCTCACAGTTCGCCGAGACCCTGGAGGGGGTCTGCATCGAGACGGTCGAGAGCGGCAAGATGACCAAAGACCTCGCGCTGCTCGTCGGCGCCGGCCAGGAATTCCAGACGACCCAGGAGTTCCTGGCCTCGATCGACGAGAACCTTCAGCAGGCGATGGCTTAGTTCCCACCCCCAATCCCGAGGAGAGATTTCAGTGAGCACTCCTGTAAAGGTCACCGTTACCGGCGCCGCCGGCCAGATTGGCTACGCGTTGCTGTTTCGGATCGCCAGCGGTCAGATGCTTGGCCCCGACACCCCGGTCGAGTTGAGCCTGCTGGAGATCCCCGCCGCGATCAAGGCGGCGGAGGGCACGGCGATGGAGCTCGACGACTGTGCCTTCCCGCTGCTCAGCCGGATCGAGATCAGCGACGACCCGAAGCAGGCCTTCGACGGCTGTAGCGTCGGCCTTCTGGTTGGCGCCCGGCCGCGTGGTCCTGGTATGGAGCGCTCCGACCTGCTCGAGGCGAACGGTGGCATCTTCAAGCCGCAGGGCGAAGCGATCAACGCGGGCGCCGCCGAGGACATCAAGGTGCTGGTGGTGGGCAATCCCGCCAACACCAACTGCCTGATCGCGATGTCGAACGCGCCCGACGTGCCGCGCGAGCGCTTCACGGCGATGATGCGCCTCGACCACAACCGGGCGATCTCCCAGCTCGCCGCCAAGCTCGGCAAGCCGGTGTCGTCGGTCACCAACATGACCACCTGGGGCAACCACTCGGTGACGCAGTACCCGGACCTGGTCAACGCCAAGGTCGACGGGGCCAGCGCCTGGGACTCGGTTGACGACGAAGCCTGGATCGCCGATGAGTTCATTCCGCGGGTGGCGAAGCGCGGCGCCGAGATCATCGATGCCCGTGGTGCTTCCAGCGCCGCTTCGGCCGCCAACGCTGCAATCGATCACGTCCACGACTGGGTGCTCGGAACTCCTGAGGGTGACTGGGTATCGATGGGGGTTCCCTCCGATGGCTCCTACGGGATCGAGGAGGGCATCGTCTGTGGCGCCCCCTGCTCCTGCGTCGGTGGCGAATGGTCGGTGGTCGAGGGCCTCGAGGTTCCCGATTTCTCGCGTCAGCGGATCGACGCCAGCGTTAAGGAGTTGCGCGAGGAGCGCGACGCGGTCAGCGGTCTTGGTCTGATCTAGTCAGAGGTCGGCGCGTCCCAGGCGCTGTGAAGTCAAAGGCTGAGATGCAAAGAGGCCGACCCCTGAGGGTCGGCCTCTTTGATGAAGCGACAGCTGTTACCTGTAACCGGTAGGGCTGGGTCAGCCGCCCGGGAAGTACTTACGGCCGTCCTTCTTGACCCGTCCCTCTTTCTCAAGGTCGCCGAGCACCCGGTAGAGATAGTTCGGCTTGATCTTCATCGTCTTGGCGACGTCCGAGGCGCTAATCCCAGGCTGGGAGGTGATCAGGTCAACCGCCTGGTCGGCGCGGGTGCCGCCTTTGCGACGACGACGACGGCGGGGCGCACTCGCGGGTGCGGGTGCGGGTGCGCTTTTGCTCGCGTTCGAGCTGCCACGCGGCCGGCCGGGACCGCGGCGGCCGGGGGCGGCCGCGACGGCTTTGCCGCCGAGCTCGACTAGCGCGCGCTCGAGGCGCTTGCGCTCCCCGTCGAGGTCTGCGAGACGCTTCTGAATCAGCTCGCGAGCCTCGTCAAGTACGTTCGTGGTGGGGGCCATCTACTTCCCTTTCATCCAAAGTTGTTACGGACTGGCTGCCCGCAGTGTCGCATAGTCACACTCACTGTGACTATTAATTTAGTCAAAATTCGCCCTGCAACTTTTGCTTCTGGATGGATGTTTGGGTACTCAGTAGGAATTCTGTCCGGGAGACAGCGGAGGGCGCTCCAAGGAGAAAAGGGGTGTAAGGACGGTCCTCGCTACTCGGCACGCCGCTTGCGCGGCAGGGTGCGGAAGACGACGTCCCAGACTGGAGAGGAGACGCCGTAGCCGAAGCGGTGATCCTGGAAGTGGTGGCGCATGTGCTGTTCGCGCAGGTGCTTGCCGAGGTTCGACTTCGGCACGAAATGGTGCACGTAGTAGTGCGTGTAGTCGTAAAACAGGTAGCCGGCGATGAAGCCACCGAAAATCGGGAAGGCGGCCGGGGTACCGAAGATGAGGGTGAAGAGACCGAAGAAGAGGGCCGCCAGCGGGATCGAGACGGCGGGGGGCATGACCAGTCGCAGCTTGTCGTTGGGATGGTCGTGGTGAATGCCGTGGATGATGAAGTGCATCCGGTGACCGAAGGCGTTGTCGGGCTCCCAGTGAAAAAAGAGACGGTGCAGCCAGTACTCGGTCAGCGTCCAGATCGCGACCCCGGCGAGCGAGAGCAGCGCCAGCTCCCAGACCGTCGTGCCGCGGGAGGCCCCCAGCCACTCCATCGCCACGACCACCGGCACGAAGATGATCGCCGGGATCGCCGGATGCACGCGGGAGAAGAAGTTGAGGAATTCGCTCTGAAACAGCGGCGGCGAGGCCGCCAGCTTGCTGGTGCGATTGGGGGTGGCCATCGAGGAAATCCTAGCGACGCCAGCCGCCGCGCCCGCAAGACGCGGGGAAGATGTGACGAAGCTGTTTCAAAGAGGTAGCGATTTGCGGAATCGCCCGCACGAAATCGTCACGCGACTGGCACAGTGCTTACCCGATGCCGCGTAAGCCCAAACCGCTCAGCTGCGAGGACTGCTACTTCCACAAGAACCTCCTCTGCGCCCTCGAGCTGAACGAGCCCTGCGCCACCTTTAGGCCCGACCGCCCTGAGGGCCTCGTACCGCCGCGCCAGCCCGTCTTGCTGATGCGAGCCCCTCGCTGGGCATCCCGCCCCGCGTAGTCGACAGGACCCGCGCGCCGAGTGGCTATGTTTTCCCCATGCCCCAACGCGATCCATTCGCAGACTTTGCCCGCATGCGGCGGGAGATGGACCAGATGCTCGGCGATGGCTGGAGCCGCACCCGCTACGTCAGCCGGCGCAGCAGCGGCTTCTCACCCAACGTCGACGTCTACTACTGCGGCGAGCCCCAGCGGGCCGTGGTCAAGGTCGACCTCTCCGGAGTGGAGCTGAGCGAGGTCGGGATCGAGGTCAGCGGCCGCCACGTCGCGATCGTCGGCGAGCGCCCGCTGCAGGAGACCGAGGGCCGCGTCTACCAGCAGGTCGAGATTCCCTCGGGCCCCTTTCGCCGCATCGTCGAGCTGCAGGTCGAGGTCGACGCCGAGCGCGCCAGCGCCACCTACGAGGACGGTGTGCTGAGGGTCGAGCTGCCGCTGCGCGATCCCTCCGAGACGACGCGCCGGGTCCCGATTGGGCGCAGCTGATGGAGGGCTCCCCGGTCCTCGAAGTCGTCGATTCGCCACTGGATGCCGAGGACGCGATCCTGGCCAGCCAGCCGCTGCCGGACGCCCTGCCGGTGCTGCCGCTGCGCGAGACGGTCACCTTCCCGGACACCATTACCCCCCTCGCGGTTGGGCAGGAGCGCTCGGTGCAGCTCGTCAACGACGTGCTCGGCGCGAACCGGATGCTGGCGATGGTCGCCTCCCGCGACCCCGAGGCCGAGGCGCCCGGTCCCGACCAGCTCTACGAGGTCGGCGTGGTTGGCGTCGTCGCGCGGATGATGAAGATTCCGGACGGCTCGCTGCGCGTTCTCGTCCAGGGCACCCAGCGGGTCCGGCTGGGTCCCTATGTCGCCGAGGAGCCCTACCTGGTGGCGCGGATCGCCGAGCTGCCCGACATCAGCGAGCCGACCGCCGAGCTGGAGGCGCTGACCCGCAACGTTCAGCGCACCTTCTCGGAGATCATCGAGCAGATTCCCTACCTGCCGGAGGAGCTGCAGCTCGCCGTCGCCAACATCGAGGACCCTTCGTCGCTTGCGCACCTGATCGCCGGAGCACTGCGGATCGGCACCGAGGAGAAGCAGGCCCTGCTGGAGGAGGTCGAAGTCGCCAAGCGGCTGCGCCACCTCTCGACGATCCTCGCCCGCGAGCTCGAGGTCGTCCAGCTCGGCAGCCAGATCCAGTCGCAGGTGCAGTCCGAAGTCGACAAAGGCCAGCGCGAGTTCTACCTGCGCCAGCAGCTGAAAGCGATCCAGGACGAGCTGGGGGAGGGCGACGAGCAGCAGGCCGAGGCGAACGAGCTGCGTGAACAGATCGAGGCGGCCGGGCTGCCCGAGCATGCCCGCCAAGCCGCCGACCGGGAGTTGGCGCGGCTGGAGAAACTGCCGCCGGCGGCGGCCGAGCACGGTGTCATCCGCACCTACCTGGAGTGGCTGGTCGAGCTGCCCTGGTCGAAGCAGACCGAGGACAACCTCGACATCGCCCATGCGCGCGAGGTCCTCGACGCCGACCACTACGACCTCGAGAAAGTCAAGGACCGCATCCTCGAGTACCTGGCGGTGCGCAAGCTCAATCCCGACTCGCCGGGGCCGATCCTCTGCTTCGTGGGTCCGCCCGGGGTGGGCAAGACCAGCCTCGGACGCTCGATCGCGCGGGCGCTGGGGCGGGAGTTCGAGCGGATCTCGGTCGGCGGCGTTCGCGACGAGGCCGAGATTCGCGGCCACCGGCGCACTTATATAGGGGCCCTGCCCGGCACGATCATTCGCGCCCTTCGCGACGCCGGCTCGCGCAACCCCGTTTTCATGATCGACGAGATCGACAAGATGGGCTCCGACTTCCGCGGCGATCCGGCCTCGGCGATGCTGGAGGTGCTGGACCCGGCGCAGAACGACTCCTTCCGCGACCACTACCTCGATCTCGAGTTCGACCTCTCCGACGTCGTCTTCATCGCCACCGCAAACGTGATGGAGACGATCCCCGGACCGCTGCAGGACCGGCTGGAGACGATCGAGCTATCCGGCTACACGATCGACGAGAAGAAGCACATCGCCCGCCGCTACCTGGTCCCGCGCCAGATCGAGGCCAACGGGCTCAAGCCCTCGCAGATCGAGTTCTCCGACGCTGCCCTGATCGCGATCATCGAGGAGTACACGCGGGAGGCCGGCGTCCGCAACCTCGAGCGCCAGATCGGCACCGTCTGCCGCAAAATTGCCCGCGAAGTCGCCGAGGGGCTGGTCAAGGGCAAGGTCAAGGTCTCCGGCAAGCGAGCGCGCGAGCTGCTCGGCCGCCGCCGCGTCTTCGCCGAGCAGCGGCGGCGAACCAAGGATCCCGGGGTGGCCACCGGCCTCGCCTGGACTCCCACCGGCGGCGACGTCCTCTTCATCGAGGCGACGGCGATGCCCGGCTCGGGCAAGCTGACGATCACCGGCCAGCTCGGCGACGTGATGAAGGAGTCGGCGCAGGCGGCGCTCTCCTGGGTCCGCGGCCACTGGGCCGAGATCGACCCGAATCTGGGCGAGGGCTGGTTCGCCGAGCACGACCTCCACATCCACGTGCCGGCCGGGGCCGTGCCCAAGGACGGTCCCTCCGCCGGGGTGGCGATGACCGTGGCGCTCTCCTCTCTGGTCAGCGGCCGGCCGGTTCGCAACGATGTGGCGATGACCGGCGAGGTGACGTTGACGGGTCAGGTGCTGCCGATCGGCGGCCTCAAGGAGAAGTCTCTGGCCGCCCAGCGGGCGGGGATCAAGCGGGTGATCGTGCCCGGGCGCAACGAGGGCGACGTCGAGGAGATCCCCGAGCACGAGCGCAGCGAGCTCGAGTTCGTCTTCGTCGACGAGGTCTCCAAGGCGCTCGACGCCGCTCTCTCTTAAGGCATGGAGGCAGCAACTCTCGGCAGGGGCGGCCTGTCCACGTACGGCCAGGCACTACGTGAAGCGATCCGGGCGCGTTCCCGCGTCTTCTGGATCGTCACCGGGCTGACCGTTCTGGCGGCGGTGTTGCGCTTCGCGACCCTCGGCGTGCAGGCCTACCACCACGACGAGATCGTCACCGCCAGCCGCGCCCTGCGGGGCAGCTTTTGGCACGCGATGGACGCGGTCGGCTTCAGCGAGTCGGCGCCGCCGCTCTATTACGCACTGGCCTGGTTCTGGACCCAGGTGACGGGGACGGGGGAGTTCGGCCTGCGCTCGCTCTCCGCCGTGGCCGGGGTGGCGACGGTGCCGGTCGCCTACCTGCTTGGCGCCGAGCTGCGGGGCCGCCGCGCCGGCCTGGCGTCGGCGGCGTTGGTCGCGGTCAACCCGATGCTGCTCTGGTATTCGCAGGAGGCCCGCGCCTATGCCCTGCTGGTCCTGCTCTGCGCGATCTCGCTGCTCTATTTCGTCCGCGCCCTCGACGCCGGCCGCCGTCGCGACTTCGCCCTCTGGGGTCTGGCCTCGGGGCTCGCCCTGGGGACTCACTACTTCGCCATCTTCCCGATCGCCGCCGAGGCGCTGTGGCTGTTGTGGCGGCGCCGGCGACAGAGCGTTGCGGGGCTCTGGATAGTCGGCCTCTTCGGCCTGTTGTTGGCGCCGTTGGCGATCCACCAGATGTCGTACGGCCATGCCGAATGGATCAGCAACTTCTCGCTCGGCCACCGGCTCTGGGAAACGGCGGCGACCTTTGCCAGCGGCGAGACCAGCGACATCATCGCCCGCCCCGAGCAGCCCGTCCTCGCGCTGGTCCCGCTGGCTCTGGCCCTGGCGGCGCTGGTCCTGCTGGCCGTTCGTGGCGACAGCGCCGAGCGACGGGCGGCCGGCAGGCCGCTGGCGGTCGCCGCCGCTGCGCTCGGCATCCCCCTAGCGCTGGCGATCCTCTCGCCGGGCAAGGACTACGTTCTGGCCCGCAACTTGATGGCGGCCCTGCTGCCGCTGCTGGTCGTGGTGGCGATCGCGGTGACGCTGCGTGGTGCCCGTCGCAGCGGCGCCGTCCTCGGCTTGGCACTGGTTGCTTACTCGCTCGGTTTCAGTGTCTGGGCAAGCTTTGCGCCGGCGCTGCAACGTCCCGACTGGGATGTCGTCGCGGAGCGGATCGGTGAGCCGCAGGCGCCGCGGGCGATGGTCACCTGGGCGCTAGGCGAGGCCTCGCTGCGCTACTACCTCTCGACTGGCGCGATCCAGGTGATCCCGGCCGAAGGCCATCGTTGGCAGGTGCACGAAATCGATTTCATCTCCGACGGCTCGGTGCCACCGCCGTCGCCCGACTTACTGGGTCCAGCCTTCAAACAGACCGCCTTGATCGACACCGGCCGGCTCGAGATCAGGCGCTATGCGGTTTCCGGACCCGGCCTGGCGCCGCTGCGGCTGCGGCAGATGAAGACTGCTGACCTCAACTTTCGTAATAGCGGAGTCCTGCTTGACGGAATAGGTCCAGAGTGACTGAGTTGCTTGGCCACGCTCACTCTGGGTAGTTATCCTGGGCAACCCCAGGAATCCAGCGAGGAGAAGGCATGACCAAGACGAAGGCCGACCGAGCCAGCGACATTTACGAGACGGCGCGCGAGAACCCGTACGTGCAGCGGCTGGTGGAGGACGACGACCTGCGTGACAGTCTCCGCGACGCCTTCGAAGCCGCCAAGGACGCCTACGGGCGGGCGACCGGGAGCAGCAAGGGTCCGGTCAAGGCCGTGACCAGCGACAAGAAGGTCCAGAAGGACCTGCGCGAGGCGGCCGAGAACCTGCGCGAGGCGGCCGATCGCCTGCGCGAGCCGAAGAAGCGCAAGGGTGGCCTCGGTCGCCTGCTGCTCTTCGCCCTGGTCGCCGCCGGCATCGCCCTGGTGCTGAGCGAGGACGCTCGCAAGACCGTGCTGGATGCCCTTTTCGGTGCCGAAGAGGAGTTCGAGTACACCTCGACGACGAGTATCAACGGCTCTTAGTGGGGCTCGCCGGTTTGGGCGCCGCCCGGCTCCCGTTCTAGACTGGCGAACATGGAGGCAGCCACCAAAGAACGCGAGCTGAGCGGCGACAAGGCGCAGCGGATCGTTGATGCGATGCGTGACAGCGTTGCCCGCCGCGGCGCCGCCGGCTCTACCTTCGAGCATGTCGCCCGCGAGGCCGGGGTCAGCCGGGGCCTGCTGCACTACTACTTCGGTACTAAGGAGCGGCTGCTGGTCGAGGTCGTCCGCCGCGATGCCGAGATCCGCATCGACCGCCTCGACGAGCGCCTCTCCAGGGCGCAGTCGGCAGATGACGTCCTTGACGTCCTCGTCGCCAGCCTGACCGACATGATCGAGAACGAACCGGGCTTCTTCCTGCTGCTCTACGAGCTGTTCAGCGCCGGTCGCCGTAACCCCGACATCCAGCGGGAGGTTGGTCAGCTCTTCCAGCGCACCCGCTCCCACGTCGCCGAGGTGCTGGACGCGAAGCAGCGCGAGGGTGTGCTCAAGCTCCGCTTCGATGCCGAGGCGATCGTCTCCTACCTGTTCGCGCTCGGCGACGGTTTCGCTCTGCAGGCTCTTTCTGATCCTGAGCGGGACAACACCACGGCGCTTGCTGCAGGCGCTGCCTCGGCGCGGTATCTGCTGGTTGCCGAGTAGTTGCTCCGGGGTGCGAGGGCGGTCCCCCAGACCAGGACCGGATCGCCCCGCCACCCACCTCAGAGTGACGCGACTCACATACCGGCAGCGCCCAAATGCGAAAGACTGGCTGCCTAGCCAATGCGTGCCTTCACCACACGACTCGCCGAACTCCTCGGCCGGCGGCGACGCTGGGTCATTGCCGCGTGGGTCGCGATCGTTGTTCTTGCTCTTCCTTTTGCGGCGAAACAGACCGAGCATCTGACCGGCGGCGGCTTCGATGTGCCGGGCAGTCAGTCGATGACGGTCAGCGAGGCGCTGCAGGACGATTTCGGTACGCAGGCTGACGGAATCGCCGTGCTGCTCAAGGCGGCGCCTGGGGCAAGCGCCGCTGAGCGCGCTGCAGCCGTCGACCGGATCCGCAAGGAGGTGGCGACGATCGAGGAGGTGACGTTGCCGCCGGCCGCCGCTCGGCAGGCGGAGCGCCAGCTGCGGCGCAACGGCGTCGCGATCTTGCCACTGCGCAGCAACCAGTCCTCCGATCAGCTGATCGACTCGGCCGCAACCCTGCGCGAAGACCTCGACCCGGGTACCGCCAAGGCCGGTGTCACTCCCTATCTGGTCGGGCAGCCGACGATCTGGGCGGGCATGCAGGAGATCTCCAAGCAGGATCTGGCCAAGGCCGAGGCGACCGGCTTCCCGATCGTCGCCCTGATCCTGCTCGTCGTCTTCGGCTCACTGGCGGCGGCGGCGTTGCCGCTGACGCTCGGCCTGGTCAGCGTGCTCGTCACCGGCGCTCTCATCTACTTCATCTCACTGCAGATGACGACCTCGGTCTTCGTCACCAACATGGCCTCGATGATCGGCATCGGGGTGGCGGTCGACTACTCGCTGTTCATCCTCGCCCGCTATCGCGAGGAGCGGGGCGCTGGCCGTAATTGCGACGACGCCCGCGCCGAGGCGCTCTCCACCTCGGGACTGGCCGTGACCTTCTCCGGCCTCGCCGTGATCGTCTCCCTGGCCGGCCTCTGGATGGTCGACAACCAGGCTCTGCGCTCGATGGCGCTGGGGGCGATGACGGTGGTCGCGGTCTCGATCCTCACCGCCACCACCTTGCTGCCGGCGCTGATCGCGATGCTCGGCGACCGGGTCCTTCCCGGCGGCATCGTCGGCCGGGTCGAGCGCTTCTTCAAGCACACGGTGTTCCGCCGCCCGGTCTCCGAGGCGCCGGTCACGGGGGCGGGACCAAGCCGCTTCTGGTCGAGCTGGACGGCGCGGGTGATGGCGCGACCGTGGACGGCCGTAATCGGCGTCAGCGCGGTCCTGCTCTTCCTCGCCAGCCCGCTCCTCTCGCTCGAGACCGGTACCGAGGCACTCGGTCAGTTCCCCAAGGACAGCGACGTTCGGGTCGGCAACGAACTGGCCTCCGAGCAGCTCGGCGGTGGCACCGATCCGCTGCAGATCGTCGCCAGCTTCGACGGCACCCCGGATCGCGCCGATCGCGTCGCGGTGGCCGGCTTTGCCCGCGAGGTCGCGGCGACTCCCGGCGTCGCCTCGGTCGGCGCCCCCGACTTCGCCGCTGACAGCGTCCTGATCCAAGCGACCCCCAGCGCGCCGAGCGAGTCCGACGCCGCCGCAGCCTTGGTCGATCGGCTCCGCGACAACGTCGTCCCCACCACCGCGCTGGCCGGCGTCGCCAACGTCAGCGTCGGCGGCGAGACCGCGCGCAGCCACGACGTCCGCCTCCAGATCAGCGGCTCGATGTGGAAAATCATCCTCTTCGTCTTGGCACTCAGCTTCATCGTCCTGATGGTGATGCTGCGCTCGCTGATTCTGCCGCTGAAGGCGGTGCTGATGAACCTGCTCTCGATCGGGGCCGCCTTCGGTGTCCTTGTCGCCGTCTTCCAGTGGGGCTGGTTCAGCAGTGCCCTCGGCTTCGAAAGCCAGGGGGCGCTGGACACGATCAACGTGCCGCTGATCTTCGCGATTGTCTTCGGCCTCTCGATGGACTACGAGGTTTTCCTCATGTCCCGCATCCGCGAGCGCTACATGCTGCACGGCGACAACGAGCGTGCGGTCGCCGAGGGCCTCTCCTCGAGCGCGCGGACGATCTCCTCGGCGGCGCTGATCATGACCTGTGTCTTCGCCGTCTTCATCCTCACCGGGGTGCCGTCGATCAAGGAGCTGGGGCTGGGCTGCGCGGTCGCGATCGCCCTCGACGCGACCCTGGTCCGGCTGGTGCTGGTGCCGGCGGCGATGAAGCTGATGGGCTCCTGGAACTGGTGGATGCCCGCCTGGCTCGATCGGGTGCTGCCCGACCTCAGCTTTGAGCACGCCGCCGAGCCTGTGCCCGAGCCCATCGATGAGCCCGAGCCAGTCGAGCCCGAGCCCATCGACGAGCCCGAGCGCGAGCCCGTCGGGGCCTAGTCGCCCACCGGGGGCGCCTTCTCCGCATATCCTCTCGCCGGTGAGCCGACGGGTGGGGCGCCGGACGGTGCCGGAGATGAAGAGCGCGCAGCGCTCGGGTGCAGGGGGCAAGACGGCGCGCCCGGTCGGCGCGCGGCCGACGCTGAACCAGCGCCTCCGCTACGCCTTCGACAACACGATGGCGCGGGGAACCCCGGCCCTGGTCGGTTGGCTGGCGCTGGTCACCCTGGCTCTAATCGGGGTCTTCACCGCGGTCGTGCTGATCGCCGACATCGCCCCTGAGAACCAGGACAGCAGCCGCGAAGGCGTCGTCGGCCAGGCCTTCAACAGCCTTCTGCACGCGCTCGACCCCGGCACGATCGCCGGCGACGGCGGCCACTGGCCGTTCCTGGTCGCGATGCTGCTGGTCACGCTCGGCGGCCTCTTCGTCGTCAGCGCCCTGATCGGCGTCATCGCCACCGGTCTCGACAGCCGCATCGAGGAGATGCGCAAGGGCCGCTCGGTCGTGCTGGAGGAGAATCACACCCTGATCCTCGGCTGGTCGGACACGATCTTCACCGTCCTCTCTGAGCTGGAGATCGCCAACGAAAGCCAGAAGCGGCCCTCGGCGGTCGTGCTCGCCGATCGCGACAAGGTCGAAATGGACGACTTGATCCGCGAGAAAGTGCGACCCAAGCGGACCCGCGTGGTGACCCGCAGCGGCTCCCCGATCGACCTCGGCCACCTGGCGCTGGTGCGGCCGGAGATGGCGCGCTCGATCGTCGTCCTCTCGCCCGAAGACGACGGCGACCCCGACGCGCAGGTGATCAAGACCGTCCTCGCCCTGACCAAAGGCCGCGGCCACCGCGACCGCGCTTACCACGTCGTCGCCGAGATCCAGGAGCCGGCCAACCTGAAGGCGGCGGAACTGGTGGGGGGCGATGAGGTCGAGCTGATCGACAAGCGGGAGACGATCGCCAGGCTCGTGGTGCATGCCGCTCGCCAGTCGGGGGCCTCGGTCGCCTTCATCGAGCTGCTCGACTTCAAAGGCGACGAGATCTACTTCCGCGAGGACCCCGCCCTGGCCGGTGGATCCTTCGCCGACGCCCTGCTGGCCTACGAGGACTGCGCCCCGATCGGCGTCATCGACGCCGCCGGCGAGGTGCGGCTCAATCCTTCGTCCGAGCGGCCGATCGCGCCGGGAGAGCGGCTGATCGCGATCGCCGCCGACGACACCCACCTCGCCGCCGCCGCACCCAGTCAGGGGCAGGTCGACGAGGACGCGATCGTCTCCGCGCCTGCCTCGGCGCAGGAGCCGGAGAGCATCCTGGTGCTGGGCTGGAACCAAGGGGCGCCGGCGGTGATCCGCGAGTTTGACCAGTTCCTGCTGAGCGGCTCGGACCTGCTCTTGGTCAGCGACGAGCCCGACGTCAGCCGTCGTGTCGCGCGAGCCGCCGAGCAGGTCGGCAACGCTACGATCGAGTTCCGCCAGGGCAGCCCGAGCGACCGGGCGGCGCTGGAGGCGATCGAGCTGGAGCGCTTTGACCACGTGATCGTCCTCTCCGACGACGCGCTCGACGCCCAGCGCGCCGACGCCCGCACGCTGGTGACGTTGCTGCACTTGCGAGACATCGCCGAACAACGCGGCGCTGTCTTCTCCGTCGTTAGCGAGATGATCGACGAGCGCAACCGGCAGCTGGCCGAGGTGACCAGGGTCGACGACGTGATCGTCAGCGACAAGATCATCAGCCTGATGCTGACCCAGATCTCCGAGAACCGGGAGCTCTCGCAGGTCTTCAAGGAGCTGTTCTCGGCGGGAGGAAGTGAGATTTACCTGCGGCCGGCAGGCGACTACGTCGTCGCCGGGCGCGGGACTGCCTACGCGACCGTGGTCGAGGCGGCGAGGCGCCGCGGTGAATGCGCGATCGGCTACCGCGTGGCGGTTGGCGCCGACGATCCCGAGCAGGATTTCGGCGTCCGCATCAACCCTGCCAAGTCCGAGTCCCTCGCCCTCACCGCGGATGACCGCGTGATCGTCCTCGCCGAGGAATGACCGTCGGCATAGGATTCGCGCGTGAGCGCTGACGACATTGCCTTTGTGGGGGCGGCGCGGCAGGCGGAGATGGTCCGCGCCGGCGAGGTCTCGCCGAGCGAGCTGGTGCGTTTGCATCTGGGGCGGATCGAACGCCTCAACCCGCAGCTGAAAGCCTTCCGCACCGTATTCGCCGAGCGGGCGCTGCTCGAATCCGAGCAGGCCGAAGCGCGGTTGCGGGCCGGCGAGGAGCGGCCGTTGCTCGGGGTGCCGATCGCGATCAAGGACGAGGTCGACATCGGCGGCGAGCTGAAGACGATGGGCACCGACGGCTACACCGAGCCTGCGCGCGCCGACTGCGAGGTGGTGCGGCGGCTGCGCGAGGCGGGCGCGATCATCGTCGGCCAGACGCTGCTGCCGGAGCTGGCGATCTGCGGCTTCACCGAGTCGGCCACCTGGGGTGTCACCCGCAACCCCTGGAACCCGCAGCGCACCCCGGCCGGCTCCAGCGGCGGCAGCGCCGCCGCCGTGGCGGCGGGCCTGGTGCCGATCGCGCACGCCTCCGATGGCGCCGGCTCGATCCGCATCCCCGCCGCCTCCTGCGGCCTCTTCGGTCTCAAGCCGCAGCGCGGCCGGGTCTCGCTGGCGCCCGAACTCGAGCACTGGAACGGCCTCTCGGTCAGTGGCTGTCTGAGCCGTACCGTGCTCGACACGGCCCTATGGCTGGACATCGTCAGCGGCGGCTCGCAGGAGCCCGCCGCGCCGCCGCCGCCCGAGCGCCCCTTCGTCGAGTCGGCGGAGACCGCTCCCGACAAGCTCCGGGTCGCCTACTCGACCCTGCCGCCGCGCGCCGCCGCGCCGCCGCTTGTCTCCGACCTGGTCAAGGGCGCGGTCGCGGACACCGCCGAGCTGCTGCGCTCGCTCGGTCACGAGGCGCTCGAGCGCGATCCCGGCTGGGGCGGGGTCGGCAACAACATCATCCCCCGCTACCTGCGCGGCGCCGCCGAAGACCTCGCCGAGGTGCCCCACCCCGAGCGGCTGGAACGCCGCACCCGCGGCTTCGCCCAGCTCGGCAACCTGATCCCCGACGGCCTCTTCGAGCGCGCCCGGCGAGCGGAAGCGACCGACGCCGCCCGCATCAACGCGATCTTCGACAGCCACGACGTACTGATGACCCCGGTGATGGGCGGCACGGCACTGCCGGTGCGCCGCTGGGAGGGCCGTGGTGCCCTGCAGACGCTGCTGGGGATGAGCCGCTTCTACCCCTACGCCGTCCCCTGGAACCACCTCG
Source organism: Solirubrobacterales bacterium (assembly GCA_036009365.1). Classification (GTDB taxonomy): domain Bacteria; phylum Actinomycetota; class Thermoleophilia; order Solirubrobacterales; family 70-9; genus VAYN01. The sequence goes on along the minus strand of DASYLY010000033.1, from coordinate 7,902 downwards.
GCAACCCGGCGATGGCGGTCCCCGCCGGCTTCGCCGCCGACGGCATGCCCCTCTCGGTCCAGATCATCGGCCGCCCTGGCGACGAGTCGACCTTGCTCTCGCTTGCTGGGCAGATTGAAGCTGAGCGGCCTTGGGCTGATAAGCGGCCGCCGATTAGCTAGGGGGTGGTGGGGGAGGGCCCGATGCCACTCCCCCGGAGGCCGTTGCGCAGCTGGGTCGCCCCCGGAAGGTTCGGAGCGTGGTCGCCTGAGCCTCCGGGGGAGTGGCATCGGGCCCTCCCACCCACAGCTAGCTGTGGCTCAAGGAGTCGCCGTCCCTCGCAAGCTTTCTAGGGTTCCCTGGCGCGCGTGAACTTCGGTCTCCCAGCTTGTCTCTCGGCAAGCTCCTGAGCTACCCAAGCTTCTCTCCATGGAGGTAGGGGAGCTTCGTAGGGAGGGGCACTGTCCTCCCCCCACGCCGGCCCCCTACCCCGGAAACACCTTGCGCATCCGCGCCAACTCCCGAATCGGCCCCCGCGGCCGGATCTTCCGCTGCAGCATGAACTTCAGTGGGTTGGCGTCGGGTTTGCCGGAGGCGACCCAGTCGGCCCAGCTGGACTCGATAACCACGGTCGGGTCGGGCGCCTCGCCCGGCTCGGCGCGGGTCGAGCCGTTGTCGATCACGAGGTGCCAGGGGTCGGCGTCGCTGAAGCGCCACTGGTAGACCAGCGGCGATCCGTTGGCGGCCTTGGGATTGGCGACGCGCTCGATCACGTTGAAGTAGAGGCGCTGCAGCTCCGGCGAGGAGTCGGGCGCGGGCCCGGCCGGCGGGCCGAGGATGCCGGCCATCATCAGCTTCACCTGGTTGGCGGCGACCTGCTCCGCCGTCAGCTCGGGGTCGAAGGGGAAGACGCCGGGCGGCATCTCCTCGGTCGGGAAGCCGATCGTGCGCCAGCGCTGGCGGATCAGCTTCAGGCCGAAGGCGAAGATGTCCTCGAGCGAGAAGCCGTAGCACTCGGTGTAGGAGCGGTCGAGGTTGGGGGGCGAGAAGACGGCGGGGCCGTAGGGCAGGGTTTCGCGCAGCAGCTCGACCACCGCAGCCCGGTTCTCCTCCCAGCCCGGGTTGCCTTCGCCCAGCAGTTCGGAGAGCACCTTGACGCCGAAGCCGATGTGGCGCTGCTCGTCTTTGGAGACGTTGCCCATGCCGGAGCTGAAGCCGGGCATCGAGTCTTCAGAGGAGAAGAAGTCCTCGATGAAGTGCTGGCCGGGCTGGGCGAGGCTGCCCTCGACGATCAGGTGGTAGAGGGTGATCGCCTGCGCGTACTTGGCCACCGAGCGGTCCTTGCGGAGTTCCTCGGCCATCACGTCGAGGCGGTCGAAGATGCCGCGGTAGCCCCAGTTCAGCTCCGGCAGCGTCGAGGCGAGGGTCGCCTGCAGCGAGTCGCCGCTGACCCCGATCACCTCCTTGAAGAAGCGGTGGAAGAAGACCGAGTGGCGGACCTCGTCGGCCTGCTGGGTGGCGAGGAAGTAGGCCTGCTCCTCGCTGGGAGCGGCGGTGATGTAGGGGGCGAGGGTGTCGGCGACCCGGTCCTCGCCGTAGAAGAACATCGAGTAGATCCACATCGCCGAGCGCCGCTGGATGTCGCTCAGCGCCTCCCAGCCTTTGCGGTCCTCGGAGAAGTCGATGTCGTAGGCGCTCCAGTTGCCCTGCTCCCAGCGCCGGTAGAGGTCGACGTAGGTGACGTCCGAAAGCAGGCTCTGGGCTGCGACGCTCATCTCATCTCCTTTTGGTGTTGCATTCGCGGAGGGACGAGCGTAGCGCGATCCTGGCTGTCCAGCCAGAGATCTCGATTAAGCCTCGCCTACGCGGCGGCCGGGCGCTCGATCTCGCGCTTGAGGATCTTCCCGGTCGGGCCCTTCGGCAGCTCCTCGACGAACCAGACGAGGCGGGGGTACTTGTAGGCGGCGAGGCGCTCCTTGACATAGCCGCCGACCTCCTCGGGCGCCAGCTCCTCGCCGTCGTGGACGACCACCGCGGCGCCGACCTCCTCGCCCAGCTCCGGGTGGGGGATGCCGACGACGGCCGCTTCGCGGATCTTCGGGTGCTCGTAGAGCACCTCCTCGACTTCGCGCGGGAAGACGTTGTAGCCGCCGCGGATGATCAGGTCCTTCTTGCGGTCGACGATGTAGAAGTAGCCCTCCTCGTCGGTGCGGGCCATGTCGCCGCTGTGGAACCAGCCGCCGCGCATCGCCTCCGCGGTCGCCTCGGGGCGCTGCCAGTAGCCCTTCATGATGTTGTGGCCGCGGATCGTCACCTCGCCGACCTCGCCCTGGGCGACCGGCTTGTCGTCCTCGTCGACGAGCCGCATCTCGACGCCCTCGATCGGGGTGCCGATCGAGCCCGCCTTGCGCTCGCGGCCGGGGTGGTTGGAGCAGGAGACCGGCGAGGTCTCCGAGAGCCCGTAGCCCTCGAGGACGACGCAGCCGAACGCCTGCTCGAACCCGTGTAGGACCTCGACCGGCATCGAGGCGCCGCCGGTGATGCAGTTGCGCAGGGTCGAGGTGTCGAAGCTCTCGCGCTCGGGGTGGTGCAGCAGCGCCCCGTACATCGTCGGCACGCCCTGGAAGTGGGTGACGCGGTCGCGCTGGATCGTCGCCAGCGCCTCACCGGGATCGAAGCGCGGCAGCATCGTCAGGCAGGCGCCCATCCGCAGCGAGCCATTCATGCTCACCGTCTGTCCGAAGGAGTGAAAGAGGGGGAGGGAGCCGAGGACGACGTCGCCCTCGCGCACCTCGCTCATCGTCTCGCCGGAGATCCGCGCGTTGGTCGCCAGGTTGTCGTGGGTCAGCTCGGCGCCCTTCGGTTTGCCGGTCGTCCCCGAGGTGTAGAGGATCACTGCGGTGTCCTCGCCATCGACCTCGGCAAGGCCCGCGGCGGGCTCGTGCTCGGCGAGCATCGCCGCGAAGCTCTGCGGCTCCACTTCGATCAGCTCGGTGCCGGCGTCGCCGGCACCGAGGCGTGCCTCCTCGTCAAAGCCGTGCCAGGCGAGCAGTAGCCGCGCTCCGGAGTCCTCGAGGTAGTAGGCGATCTCGCGCCGCTTCAGCAGGACGTTCATCGGCACGACGATGCCGCCGGCGCGGAGGACCCCGTAGTAGACAACGGGGAACTCGGGGACGTTGGGCAGCATCACGCCGACCCGGCCGCTGCGCTCGAGCCCTTTTGCGCGCAGCAACCCCGCCAGGCGGGCGCTGCGGTCGTCGAGCTCGGCGTAGGTGAGCTCGACCTCACCGAGTCTGATCGCGGGCGAGTCGGGCGCCCTCTGGGCGCTCTCGGTAACGATCGATGCCAGGTTCTGTCCCATAGCTGCCGCTGCCGAGTCTAAGCCTCTGCCGGCTCCACTCTGGCCAGATCGTCGGCGTCGGTGTTGCGGCGGCTCATCGCCCAGGCGAAGGCGCCACCGGTGAGGAGCATGAACGAGCTGTAGACGGCGGCCGGGATCGTCACCTCGGCGGCGAGGGAGGCGCCGACCGCGATCGCCAGCGTCGAGTGTGAATCCCGAGCTCGAGCGCGATCGCGGTCGACTGGCGGTCGTCAAGCCGGGCCAGCTTCGAGATCGCGAAGAGGCTGAGCGAGGCTCGTTGCACCCGGGGGTACACGGCGTCGACCCGCTGCGGCCAGCGCCGTCGCAGCTCCATCCCGATCGCGACGGGAACGATCGTGATCGCGAAGACGCGCGCGACCACGCCGACCATGCTGACGTCGCCGAGGCCGGTCGCACCGAAATGGTCGGTCGAGAGCCCGAGGAAGAGCGTCACCGTGATCATCGCGCCGACGCTGCTGATCGCCGTCATCGTCACCGACAGCGCCGTGTCGCCGCGCGACAGGTGCGTCAGCATGTTGGCCATCATCCCGCCGGGGGAAGCGCCGAGCAGGACGAGGCCGACGGCAAGCTCGGGAGGCAAATCGAACAGCTCGGCCATCGTGAAGGCCAGCAGCGGTGAGATCAGCACCAGGTTGAGCATCCCGATCGCGACGCCGCGCGGGGCGACCAGCACCCGCCTGATCCGTTGACCCTATGCCGGTTTCGTGCTGCGCAGGCCAAGCTCACGCTAGGCTCGCCGGAATGGACGATCTGGGACAGCCGAGCTCCTACCGCGCCCTCGCGAAGGGTGCCGCTGTCTATTCCAGCGATGGCAAGGAGCTGGGCAAGGTGACGAAGGTTCTCGCCGACCCCAACTCAGACCTCTTCGACGGGGTCATCTTCGACACCACCCCGATGATGCCCGGCGGCCACCGCTTCGTCGACGCGCCCGAGGTGGCGGCGATTTACGACCGCGGCCTGGTGCTCTCGATCGACGCCGCCGCGGCCGAGGGCCTGCCGGAGCCCAGCGCCAACCCCGGCTCCCTCTCGGTCAAACCCGGCGATCTCGGTAAGGGGAGCCGAGGCGCTCTCGGTCGCGCTTGGGATCGTCTCTCCGGCAAGGGATGACCGATCAGGCGTTTTTCAGCACGGCTGGGTAGGATGCGCGCGATGCTGGGAAAGATGCTGACGATGGTTGCGATCTGCGCGGCGCTGGCACTTGCCGGCTGCGGTGACAGCGACGACTCTTCCTCCACCGCGGCGACGGCGACCGAACAGCCGGCCGAAACGACCGAAGCAGCCGAAGCCGCGCCTGAAGGGACCAAGCCCATAGTGACGGTGCCCGAGGGCCCGGCGCCGAAGAAGCTGGAGATCGAGGACCTCAAGGAGGGCGACGGCGCCGAAGCCAAGGCTGGTGACATGGTCACTGTCCAGTACGTCGGGGTCGGCTACGACAGCGGCGAAGAGTTCGACGCCTCCTGGGACCGCGGCGGCGAACCATTCGAATTCGAACTCGGCGGCGGCCAGGTCATTCCCGGCTGGGACAAAGGCGTGGCGGGGATGAAGGTCGGCGGAGAGCGCAAAATGATCATCCCCGGGAAGCTTGCCTACGGGCCGGCTGGTTACCCACCGATTATCGGTCCGAACGAAGCCCTGATCTTCGTGATCGACCTCGAAGCGGTCGAATAGCGCTTCGCTCAGCCGGCCGTCGGTGGCATGATCGCCAGCGTGGTGGCCGCGCTCGTGCAGGGCGTCTGACCTCGTGCGCTGTGAAGCGCAATTATCCTGCGGTGCCCGCGTCAGCTTCGCCGATCGCTGAGCGTCTCACTGCCCAGGCCCTCGCCGGTCCGCCATTGCGTGACCCAGTTGCGGTGGCGGAGCGACTGTTGGCGGTGCAGGGACAGGACCCACGGGGTGCCCGTCTCGCGGTACGGGCGCGGACCGAGGGAGTGACCGCGGCCGACGTCGACTGTGCTTTCAGCGAAGACCGCTCACTGCTGATTACCTGGCTCAACCGCGGCACCTTGCACCTGGTGCGCACTGAGGACTATCCCTGGCTGCATGCCCTGACGACGCCGCCCCTGGTGACCAGCAGCAAGCGACGTCTGCGCCAGGAGGGTCTCTCGGAAGCGGCTGCGGAGCGTGGCATGACGACGATCGAGAAGGCACTGGCCGATGAGGGGCCGCTGACCGGCAAGCAGCTCAAGGAGCGTCTCGAAGCGGCCGGCGTGCCGACCGAGAACCAGGTCCCGCTCCACCTCTTCTTTCTCGCCGGCGTGCGGGGGATCGCGGTGCGCGGACCGATGGTCGGCAAGCAGCATGCCTACGCGCTCGTGCACGACTGGCTCGGACCGCAGAAGCCGGTCGATCGCGACATCGCCCTTGCCGAACTGACCCGGCGCTACCTGATCGGCCACGGTCCCGCCAACGATCGCGACCTCGCCCGCTGGGCGGGCCTGCCGCTGCGCGACACCCGCGCCGGCCTGTCCGCGATCGCCGCGGAGCTGGTCGAGCGCGACGACGGCCTGGTCGCGCTGAAGCGCCAGCCGCCGGCGGCGGGGATTCCGCCCCCACGCCTGCTCGGCGCCTTCGACCCGGTACTGCTCGGCTGGACCTCCCGTGAGGACATCCTCGGTGGCGCCACCGGCATCGTCACCCTCAACGGCATCTTTCGCCCCTTCGCTCTGGTCGACGGCCGTGCTGTCGCGATCTGGGGCCTGGCCGGCGGTAGGGTCGAGGTCAGGCCCTTCGACGGTCTCGCCAAGAAGGCCGCCGCTGCGCTCGACGCCGACGCCGAGGCGGTTCTGGACTTCATGGGGATGCGGTGAGCGATGCCCACTCCCTTTAGGCGGGCGCGAGTAGCCGCCCTGTTCAGCCCAGCTTCGGGCTGCGCCAGGGCTGCTCGAGGCGACCGGCGAGGTCGTCGACCAAGCCCTCGATCGGGACTCGCACCTGCTCGAGCGAGTCGCGGTCGCGGAGGGTGACGGTGTCGTCTTCCATCGTCTGGTGGTCGACGGTGATGCCCCAGGGGGTGCCGATCTCGTCCTGACGGCGGTAGCGCTTGCCGATCGAGCCGCCCTCGTCGAACTCGGCGGGGACGCGCTTGCGCAGGGCTTTGAAGATGTCGCGGGCCTTCTCCGGCATGCCCTCCTTGGAGACGAGGGGGAGGACAGCGACCTTGACCGGCGCCAGGCGCGGGTGCAGGCGCAGGACGGTGCGCTGGCGGCCCTCGACCTCCTCGACCTCGTAGGAGTCGACGAGGAAGGCGAGCGTTGCACGGTCGGCGCCGGCGGCGGGCTCGATCACATGGGGGACGTAGCGCTCTTTGCTCTGCTGGTCGAAGTACTCGAGCTTCTCGCTGCTGAACTTGGCGTGCTGGGAGAGATCGAAGTCGCCGCGGTTGGCGATTCCCTCCAGCTCCGACCAGCCGATCGGGAAGAGGTACTCGACGTCGCTGGTCCCCGACGAGTAGTGGGAGAGCTCGTCGTTGTCGTGGGGGCGGACGCGCAGATAGTCGGGGCGGATGCCGAGCTCGGTGTACCAGCGCTCGCGCTCTTCGATCCAGGTCCGGTACCACTGCTCCGCTTCGGCCGGTGGCACGAAGAACTCCATCTCCATCTGCTCGAACTCGCGGGTGCGGAAGATGAAGTTGCCGGGGGTGATCTCGTTGCGGAAAGACTTGCCGATCTGGGCGATTCCGAAGGGCGGCTTCTTGCGGGCGAAGCTGAGCACGTTCTTGAAGTTGATGAAGATTCCCTGCGCCGTCTCCGGCCGCAGGTAGACCTCCGAGCCCTCGCCAGCCACCGGGCCGACGTGGGTCTCGAACATCAGGTTGAACTGGCGCGGCTCGGAGAGCTCGCCGCCGCACTGCGGGCAGCGCAGCTCGGCACTGGGGTCGCCGCCGTCGGCTTCGACCGCCTCGCGCAGATGGTCCTCGCGCCAGCGCTTCTTGCACTTGCCGAGGCACTGCACGAGCGGGTCGGTGAAGCCTTCGAGGTGGCCCGAGGCCTCCCAGACGCGCGGGTGCTGGAGGATCGCCGAGTCGAGCGCGACGATGTCGTCGCGCTCCTGCAGCATTGCCCGCCACCACTCGGCTTTGACGTTGCCCTTGAGCAGGACCCCGTAGTGGCCGTAGTCGTAGGTCGAGCCGAGGCCGCCGTAGATCTCCGAGGAGGGGAAGACGAAGCCGCGCCGCTTGCAGAGGGCGACGATCTCCTCCATCGAGACGTCGGTCGGGCGGGTTCCCTGCTCTGCGGTGGCCATGCGGGAACCGTACCGGCTGCGATAATCCCGCAGCCCGTGCCCATCTACGAGTACAAATGCGACAACGGCCACGTCTTCGACGTCATCCAGCGGATGGTCGACGAGCCACTCACGGAGTGCCAGGAGTGCGGCGCTCCGGCAGTGCGTGTCCTCCACTCGCCCGCCGTCCATTTCAAGGGCTCTGGCTTCTACAACACCGACTACGGCAAAAAGAAGAAGGGCGGGGGCTCCTCCTCCGGCGAGGGCGGCTCGGAGTCGAAGAGCTCCGACTCGGGCTCCTCCGACTCCGGTTCCTCGGA
>DASYLY010000032.1:0-20456 GCA_036009365.1 Solirubrobacterales bacterium | reverse complement strand
GGCTGGTTGGCGGTGGGCTTAGGTGGCAGAGGCCGCGCGGGGGACCGCGCGGCCTCTGTTGTTTGGAACTGTCAAGTTGGTTGGTAGAGTCGCGGATCATCGCGCGGGCTCCACTATTTGCCGCCACGCATGTTGGGCGATTTCCTTCTTGAAGGTAGACTTTGCGGGTGAGTACTAGCGATGAAACTCCCTCTCGGCGGCTGCCTCCCGGCGCACACGGACTCCCACCTGGGTTCATTGCCCGCAACCAGCGGGAAAGGATGATCGCGGCGATGGCGGAGGCCTGTGCCGATCGGGGGTTCGCCGAGGTAACGGTGACGGACATCGTCAAACGGGCGGGGGTCTCCAACGTCACCTTCTACAAACAGTTCGCCAGCAAGAGGGACTGCCTGCTCGGCGCCCACGAGGAGCTGCTGGAGAGGCTGTTGGAGGAGATGGATCGTGCCTGCGCCGCCGAGAGCGAGCGGGAGGCGAAGGTCAGGGCGGGGGTTCGGGTGGCGCTGGAGCTGTTGGCGGCCGACACGCCGACGGCTCGGCTGTTGACGGTCGAGGTGCTGGCCGGGGGGCCAGCCGGGATGGAGCGGCAGGCGACGGCGATCGAGGCGCTTGCGGTGCGGCTGCAGGACGAGGGTGGGTCGGGTGCCGGCCTTCCCAACGCCGCCTGGGCCAGGGTGGGGGCGATGACGCTGCTGGTCGGCCGCCTTGTCATGGCCGGCGAAGCGAGCGGCCTGCCCGAGCTTGAGGACGAGCTGGTCGCGATGGCGTTGGACAGCTCTGCCTCAGACGAGTAGTTTCTCAGGCAGGGAGTCCAGGGAAACCCAACGGGAGGTTGGGAGGACTATGGAAGTGAGGATGGGCAGGATCGGCGCGAGCGCGACGCCGGAGGCGACTTCGCGGGCTTTCGCGCAGGCGATCGGGGCGCGGGATCCCGAGGCTGCATGCGCCTTCCTCGCCGCGGACGGGTGCCTGCTCACACCCGATGGGACAGAGGTGCGCGGCAAGGCGCAGGTGCGCGAAGTGCTGGCTCAGTTGACCGGGATCCACACGCTGATCCGGATTGAGATGGGGCGGGTGATGATCGCCGGGTCGGTGGCGATCGTCTCCCAGGACTGGACCCTCTCCTCGAAAGGGTCCGAGCATGAGCCCTATGACCGGAGTTTCTCGGCCCTGCTCGTGCTGGAACAGGGAGAGCAGGGCTGGAAGGTGATGGTCGCTGCACCCTGGGGAATGTAGGCGCGAAGAAGTCGCACTTTTTTGACTTTCCGCGCGTCACGCGTGCGCTTTGGTTTGAGACAATACGTTTCATGCTGGGTCGCAAGGACAGTCTCTCGGAGTTCATTCGCAGCCACCGCGATGAGGTCCGCAGCGAGCATGAGGAGGCTCGCGATCGTCACGAGGAGATCATGCTTCACCTCCGTCAGCGTGCTGAGGAAATGCGGGTGGAGGCCAAACGTCGCGACGAAGAAAGCAAGTGCCGCGACGAAGAAGTCGAGCGGCGAAATCAGGAAGCCAGACAACGGGACGAGGACTTCAAGCGGTGGGGTGAGGAGACCCGGGAGTTCAACCGTGAGATCCTGCTGCGCAACGAGAAGGTCTACACAGCGATGATCTCTCAACTCGAGAAGAACACCGCGCAGGTCCAGTCGAACACCGACGAAACGAAGGCTCAGACGCAGGCGCTGCTGCGTGTCATCGATCGGCTTGATGCCGCAGGCGGCGCGGCCGCCGCCTAAGCGGCCCGCTTCATGTGCCCTTGACTCTGTCCGATCGGTAGGCGAACATATGTTCGTATGGAGATCGCCGGCGTCATCGAGAACCGTTTGGCGGCTCCTGCGCGTCCGGGCCGTCCTGGGGGGGCCCGGCCCGGGCGCAGGTCTTCCTTGCCCGACCCGGTGGAGGCGGCGGAGCTGACGGAGGCGATGGTGCGGGCGCTGGAGGGAATCGGCGCCGCTGTCGAGTCCGAGCGGCCGGGGGAGGCCTACTTCGCCGTCGACGGGTTGCGTGGGGTGCACGGCGGCGACAGCGCCGGGGTGCTGGCGGCGGCGCGCGCGGCGGTGGGGCCGGAGCCCCGGATCGGGATTGGGCCGAACCGCTTCGCCGCCTTCGCCGCGGCGGCGGAAGGCAAGCGGGTGAGCGAGCTGCGGCTACGCGGTTTTCTCGCGGCGCTTCCCGTCTTGATCCTGGTGGATCGGCTCGGCGTGCAGGAGCGGCAAGGGGAAGACTTGGTTGTCGCCCTGGAGCGCCTTGGGATCGAGACGCTGGCGGCGCTGGCGCAGATCTCCTCCGACCAGGTCGCCGACCGCTTCGGTTCCCTCGGCCTACGGGCGCTGCACCTTGCCCGCGGCGAGGACGAGCCGCTGCGGCCGCGCCGGCCGCATGAGGACTTGGCTGAGCAGATCGAGCTGCCGGAAGGGGTCGCCGGGCGCCAGCTCGACCGCGCCCTCGAGCTGTTGGTCGACCGTCTGCTGGCGGCGCCGCAGCGGCGCGGGCGAACGCTGCTCGGGCTGCGCCTCGGCGCCCGTCTCTGTGCCGGGGGTAGCTGGAGCGTCGAGCAGGGTTTGGGGAGGCCGAGCGCCTCGGCCCGGGTCCTGCGCAGGGTCCTGGCGCCGCGGCTGGAGGCGTTGCCTGGGCCGGCCTCGGCGCTGCGGCTGCGGGCGTTAGGCCTGGGGCCGCCGGAGGGCGACCAGCTGGCGCTCTCGGTCGGCGGCGACGAGCCGCGCCGCCGCCGGCTCGGCGAGGCTGTGCGGGAGGTCCGCGCCGCGCAGGGAGTGGAGGCGCTGCTGAAAGTGCTGCCGGTCGACTCTGCCTCGCGGGTGCCGGAGCGCTGGGCGGTGCTGACTCCCTTCCCCGAGTTGTAGGGGCTGTCGCCGTGACCCCGGAGATGCGCCGCCTCTACGTGCCCCGACCGGTGGCGGTCGAGGCCGATCGCCAGGGCGCCCCGCTCGCGGTCGCCGGCGTCGCGGTCGAGGCGATTCGCGAGGAATGGGCGGTCCAGGATCGCTGGTGGACGCCGCGGCCGTTGGGCCGCCGCTACTTCGAGCTGGCGCTCGCCGACGGCCGCGCCGCCGTCGTCTTCCGCAGCACCCTCAGCGGGCGCTGGTACCAGCAGCGGGCCTGACCTATGACCGACCGGCCGATCATAGACCGAGGACAGGAGCGCGCACGATGACTGTCCCCTACGTCGAGTTGCACGCGCACTCGGCCTTCTCCTTCCTCGACGGCGCCTCGACCCCGCTGGAGCTGGCTGTCGCCGCAGAGAACCTGGGCTACCCGGCGATGGCCCTCACCGACCACGACGGCATCTGGGGCTCGCGCGAGTTCGCCGAGGCCTGCATGGACCTGGAGCTGCGCCCGATCGTCGGCGCCGAGCTGACCGTGGCGCTGCCCGACCCCGCCCACCTCACCCTGCTGGTCGAGGACGCTAGCGGCTACCGCAACCTCTGCCGCCTCCTCACCGCGTCTCACTCCCATACCCGAGACAGCTCACAGCGCCGCGCCGCCCAACCCTGGGCGACCCTGGAGCAGGTGGAGGAGCACGCCGAGGGCCTGGTCTGCCTCTCCGGCTGTGCCCGCGACGGGGCGCTGGCCGGCGCCTGGGAGCGGCGGGACACGGCCCGCGGCGAGCGCCTCGGCCGGCGTCTGCTCGCCGCCTTCGGGCGCGAGCGCTTCCGGGTCGAGCTGCAGCGGCCCTGCTGGCGCCACGACCGCGCCCGCAACCGCTGGCTCTCCGGGCTGGCGGGGCGGCTCGGCGTCCCCTGCGTGGCGACCGGCAACGTCCACTCGCACAGCAAGCTCCGCGCCAAGCTCCAGGACGTCTTCGTCGCGGTCAGGCTGGGGATGACGCTGGAGGAGTCCGAGCCGCAGCGGCGCGGCAACCGCTCCTCGGCGCTGGTCTCTCCCGAGGAGATGGCGGCCCGCTTCGCTGAGCACCCCGAGGCGGTGGCCGAGACCGTGCGCCTCGCCGAGCGCCTGCGCTTCGACCTGACCACGGAGCTGGGCTACCGCTATCCCAAGTCCGAGGACGCCGCGGCCGATGGCGATCTCGCCCAGCTCTGCCGTCACCTGCTCGCCGAGCGCTACGCCGGCCGCGCCCACCATGGCGAGGCGGAAGCGCGGCTGGAGGAGGAGCTGAAGGTCATCCGCCACCTCGGTCTCTCCGGCTTCTTCCTCCTCCACCACGAGCTGCTGGAGCTGGCCCGCGAGGTTGCGGCCGAGGTGCGCGGCCCGGACTCGGCTCGGGCGGCGATGCCGCCGGGGCGCGGCCGCGGCTCCAGCGTCAGCTCGATCGTCTGCTATCTGACCGGCCTCTCCCACGTCGACCCGGTCGAGGCGAACCTCTTCTCCGGACGTTTCCTCAACGAGGAATTGCAGACGATCCCCGACATCGACCTCGACTTCCCCCGCGACGTCCGCGAGGTGCTGATCCCCCGCGTCCACGAGGTCTACGGAGCGGACCGCTCGGCCCTGGTCGCCGCCTTCCCGACCTACCGCCCGCGCGGCGTCGTCCGCGACCTCGGCAAGGCGCTGGGGCTGTGGCCGCAGGAGATCGAGAAGGTGGCGGCCATGCTCGGATTCCACGAGTCGAAAGGGGAGATCGAGCGCGACGTCGCCGCGGCGATTGGTCTGGAGCGAGCGGCCTCGCCTGGCTGGCAGGCGCTGCTGCAGCTCGGCGGCGAGGCGCTGGGCCTGCCCCGCCACGCCTCCCAGCACTCCGGCGGCATGGTGATCTCGACCGAGCCGCTGATCGACGTCTGCCCGGTGGTGCCGGCGGCCATGGAGGGCCGCCAGATCGTCCAGTGGGACAAGGACTCCTGCTCCGACGCCGGCCTGCTGAAGATCGACCTGCTGGGGCTGGGGATGCTCTCCGCGGTCGAGCGCTGTGTGGTCGAGGTCGAGCGGATGCGGGGGAAACGGCTCGACCTCTCGCGGATTCCGCTCGACGACCCCGAGACCTACGAATCGATCCGTGCCGCCGAGACCACCGGCGTTTTTCAGATCGAGAGCCGGGCGCAGATGCAGATGCTGCCCCGTACCCGACCACAGAATCTCGACGACCTCACGGTGCAGGTGGCGCTGGTCCGACCCGGGCCGATCCAGGGCGGCGCCGTCCACCCCTATATAGAGCGCCGCAAGAGGCAGCGGCGCTGCGAAGGCGAGGGCCGCGAGTACGAGGTCCCCTACGAGCATCCCTCGCTAGAGCGGGCGCTGAAGGAGACCTTGGGCACGATCGTCTACCAGGAGCAGGTGCTCGAGGTGGCGGTCGACTTCGCCGGCTTCAGCCATTCCGATGCGGAGAAACTGCGGCGGGCGATGAGCCGCAAGCGCTCCCAGCAAGCGATCGACAATCACCACGAGCGCTTCCTCGCGGGCGCGAGGGAGAAGCACGGCGTCAGCACCGATCTGGCCGAGCGCGTCTGGGACCAGATTCAGGGCTTCGCCGGCTTCGGTTTCCCGAAGGCGCACTCGGCTGCCTTCGGGTTGCTCGCCTACCACTCGGCTTGGTTGCGCATCCACTACGGCCCCGAGTTCCTCGCCGGACTCCTCAACGAGCAGCCGATGGGCTTTTACCCACCAGACGCCCTGGTGCAAGACGGGCAGCGCCGCGGCGTCCGCACGGCCCCGCCCGACGCCAACCGCAGCCAGGTCCTCTGCCACGTCGAGCGGGAGCGGGGTGGGCTGGTGGTGCGGGTGGGGCTCGGCTACGTGAAGGGGGTGCGGGTGGAGGAGATGAAGGCGCTGGTGGCCCAGCGCGAGCGCGGCGGCCCCTACCGCGGCATCGCCGAGCTGGCCGCCCGCTCCGGCGCCGGCCTGGCGAGCCTGGAGCGGCTGGCCTGGGCGGGGGCCCTCGACGGGATCCAGGGCGTCTCTGGTCGGTCCGGCCGGTCAGGCGACCGAGGAGAGCGACGCCAGGCGCTCTGGGGCGTCGGTGTCGTCGGCAGTGGACGTGGGCAGCAGGGCGGCACTCAGCTCGCCTTCCCGTTCGAGCCCCCTGAGCCCCCGCCGCTGCAACCGCTCGGCGACTGGGGGGAGCTGATCGCCGACTACCGATCTACCGGGATCGCCTTCGCCAAGCACCCGATGGAGCTGATGCGCCCGGACATCGACCCGAAGCTGCGTCGCAGCACCGAGTTGGAGCGGATTGCCGGCGGCGAGGAGGTCGAGGTTGCCGGCATGGTCGTCGCCCGCCAGCGGCCCGGGACTGCCAAGGGCATCGTTTTCATGACCCTCGAAGACGAGCGCGGCATCGTCAACGTGATCGTCCCCAAGCGTGTTTACGAGCGCCACCGCACCACCGTCCGCACCGCCGTCATGGTCCGCGCCCACGGCCGTCTCGAGCGCCAGGAAGGCGTCGTCAACGTTCTCGTCTCCGCGGTGCTGCCGTTGGAGCGCGCCGCCCGGCCCGCCCCTCCGCCCCGTCATCTCCGCGAGGAAGCCATCGCCGAGCTGCGTGCCGTCGCTCCCGCCGGGCACATGTTCGGCCGTCGCGGGTAGGACCGGGCCCCGGACTAGTCGCCCTGTCTGTGGACGTGACATCCAGAGACAGGTAATTTTCTCATTCTGGTAGTTCCGGGACCCAATTGGGAGGTTGGGAGATCGCGATCAAGGCGGGGTTGGAGACGGCCGAGGCCGGCGTTACGCCGGAGTCGGTCTCGCGGGCATTCGCCGAGGGGATCTCGGCACTCGATCTGGAGGCGGCGGGCGCCTGCCTTGCCGCCAAGGCGTGTCTGTTGACGCCGGAGGGGACCGAGGTGCGCGGCAGGGCGAAGGTGCGCGAGACCTTGGCCCAGCTGACGGCGATCCACTCGCTAATCCGCGCCGAGGCAGGGCGGGTGTTGATCTCTGGCGAGATGGCGGTCGCTGCGCAGCGCTGGAAGGTCTTTACACGGGATGACCCAGCGCGCGAGCCCGCCCAGCAGGACCTCTCGGTCATGCTGGTGCTGGCGCGTGAGGAGCCGGGCTGGCAGGTGGCTGTAGTGGCTCCCTGGGGGATGTGACCTCCTCGCCTCTCTAGCATCCAGGCGATGCTTCTTCACCGAAGCGATGAGTTTGGCGTCGCGCCGGAGTCTCAACCGACGAACGCCCCAAGTGAAGAACGAGCAGAGGAGATTCGATGACCACCGCCGAGACGCACACCGACGACCGCACGCGCTGGCTGGCGCTCTACGTGCTCTGCGCCGGGATGCTGATGATCGTCCTCGATGCGACCATCGTCAACGTCGCCCTGCCCTCGATCCAGGACGACCTCGGCTTCTCCCAGAACAACCTCGCCTGGGTGATCAACGCCTACATGATCCCCTTCGGCGGTCTGCTCTTGCTGGCGGGACGGATCGGTGATCTGGTCGGCCAGCGCCGCGTCTTCCTTGTCGGCCTGGCGATATTCACGGCCGCCTCGCTGCTCTGCGCGGTATCGCCGGCGCAGGAGGTGCTGGTCGGCGCCCGCTTCGTGCAGGGGATCGGTGGGGCGATGTCCTCGGCGGTGATCCTGGCGATGATCGTGACGATGTTCCCGGAGCGGAACCTGCAGGCGAAAGCGATCGGGGTCTACGGCTTCGTCGCCTCCGCCGGCGGCTCGATCGGCCTGCTCGCCGGCGGCGTCCTCACCGATGCGATCAGCTGGCACTGGATCTTCATCATCAACCTCCCGATCGGGATCGCCGTCGCCTTCCTGGCCGTGCGGTTGGTCCCCAACGCCAGGGGCATCGGCCTGCACGAGGGTGCCGACTTCCCCGGCGCCGCCCTGATCACGACCTCGCTGATGCTCGGCGTATTCACGATCCTGCAGATCACCGAGTGGGGTTGGGTCGATGCCCGCACGCTGGTCCTCAGCGCCGTCTCGGCGGTCCTGCTGGCGTTCTTCATCCACCGCCAGGCGACGATCGCCAACCCGCTGATGCCGCTGCGGCTGTTCCACTCGCGCAACGTCTCCGGCGCCAACGCCCTGCAGTCCCTGCTGGTGGCGGGGATGTTCGGGATGTTCTTCCTCGGCGCCCTCTACCTGCAGCGGGTGCTCGGCTACACCCCCCTCGAGGTCGGCCTCGCCTTCCTGCCGACGACGGTGGTGATGGGGACCCTCTCGCTCGGCTTCTCGGAAAAACTGATCATGCGCTTCGGCCCGCGGAGGACCCTGATCCCGGGCGTCTGCGCGGTTGTCGTCGCCCTACTGCTCTTCGCCCGCACCCCGGTCGACGGCAACTACCTGACCGACCTGTTGCCGCCCTTCCTGCTGATCGCCGTCGGGGTCGGCACCTCGTTCCCGGCGATCATGACCCTGGCGATGTCGGGGGCGACGCCCAGCGACGCCGGCCTCGCCTCGGGCCTGGTCAACACCTCGATGCAGGTTGGCGGCGCGATCGGCCTGGCGGTGCTGGCGACGCTCTCCACCGGGCGGACCGAAAACCTCCTCGCCGACGGCGCCTCGCAGGCCTCCGCCCTCACCTCGGGCTACCACCTCGCCTACCTGGTCGGTGCCGGCTTGGCATCAATCGCGGTGGCGATCGCGGTGTTCGTGCTGCGTGACCCGGCGCCGATGCCGGCCCCGGAGGGGACGGCGGAGGAAGCTCCGACCGAGGGCAAGCCGGAGCCGGTCGAGGTCTGAGGCCCTCACCCTCTCTCAGTCCAACTGCAGGACCGAGAGGACGTTGCCGGCGGGGTCCTTGAACCAGGCGATCAAGGGCCCCTCGCTGCGCAAGATTCCCTTCTCGTCGGTCTCGATCTCGGTGCCCTCGTAGCGCTCGAACGCGACTCCCTTTGCCGCGAGGGAGTCGACCGCTGACTCGATGTCTTCGACCGGGAAGTTGAGGACCGTGAAGCTCGCCGGCTCGTGATCGGGTTTCGGGTAGACGATCACTTTGGCGCCGCTGCCGAGCTGCAGGTTCAGCATCCCGTTCTCCTCGCTGACCTCGAGCCCGAGCATCGTTTCGTAGAACAATTTTGCCCGCGGCACGTCGTCGACCGCGAAGCCGCTGAAGGCTTTGCTGTTACCGAGCATCGTGTCCTCCTTGGTCGTTAGGGGAGCGCCACCGACTCGAGCACGCCTAGCAACTGACCGACCCGGCAGACCAGCAGCCGCTCCTCGTCGACCTCTACCCATACCCCGGCCGAGGCCGGGAAAACGACATGGTCGCCCGGCTGCACCGGCATCTCCACTTCCGCTTGCGCCCACCAGTCGAGGCCTGGCCCGACCGCGATCACGATTCCCTGCTGGGGCGGTGGCTCGTGCGTGCCGGGTGGGACCACCAGGCCCGAGCGCCGCACCCGGTCGGAGTCGAGCTCCTTGATCACGATCTGATCGAAGAGGGGACGCAACTGGTGGCGGACCGCCTCGGTCGGGTCCGGTCTCTGGGTGGTGCTCATCTCTTAAGTCTGCAACATGGCGTCGTTGGCGCGTCGGTCGCGTCGCGACGATCCCCTAGGGGAGTGTCAGGCGGGCAGGCAGAGGAAGCGCCGTAGGGACCGGCGGGCCGCCGGCAGGCGGCGGATCGCGTCGAGCTCGCGGATCGCGATCTCCGCCGTCATCGCCGCCAGCAGTTGCGAGGCGGCCCTGGCGTCGGGCCAGTCCATCGCCTTGAAGCTGGGCACAGCGCTCATCGCGAAGCGCTCGTGACGGTCGCCCATCGTGGCTATCAATGCCGGGTCCGAGCGCGCCTCCAGCGCCAGTGCCTTGACCGCACGGTCCTCGATGCAGACGTCGAGGTAGGCCTCGACGCCGGCCATGATCCGCTCCGGCCCCGGGAGGAGATCGGCGACGGCTGCCGCCACGGCCTTCTCGACATCGGCGTGAAAGCGCTCGTGGAGTGCGTCGACGAAGGCGGCCCGGTCGGCGAAGTGGACGTAGAAGGTGCCCTTCGCGACCTCGGCCTCGGCGACGACCCGGTTGACGCTGAGGCCGGCCAGCCCGTGCCGGTCGGCAACGGCGACGCCGGCGTCGAGCAGCGTCTGGCGGGTGCGCTGACCGGCTGGGGTGACGGCTTCGGTCGGCATTCGCCCAGAGTCTAGGTGACCGAACGGTCACCCGACATGACCGACCGGTCGGTCATGTGGTAGCTTCGGCCCCGTGGAGACGCTTGAGACCAGTGCCGGGACGATCGCCTACGACGCTCGCGGCGAGGGCGAGACGATCGTGATGATGCCCGCCGGTGCTCACTCGCGGAGGGACTACGACGAGTTGCGTGACCAACTGCCACCTCGCTTCCGCACGATCGCGATCGACTGGCCGGGCCACGGCGATTCGCCGCCGCCCGATTCCCCCGGCCACGGAGATTCGCGGGCAGCCGGCTACAGCGCGATGCGCTTCGCCGACATCGCCGAGGAGGTCGTCGCGCAGCTGGCTCCGCAGGGCGCTGTCGTCCTCGGCAACTCGGTCGGTGGCTTCGCCGCGGCGCGGCTGGCGCTCCGCCGTCCCGAGCTGGTCCGGGGACTGGTCGTCGTCGACGGCGGCGGCTTTGCCGGGCGGCCACTGCAGGCGCGCCTCTTCTGCGCGCTAATGGCCCGGCCTTGGTTCCTGCGCCGCATCTATCCCTCCTTCTCGAAGCAGTACATGCGGCCACGGAGCGAGGCCGATCGCCGTGCCCGTGCTGCGGCGATCGCCACCACCCGCGGTGAGCCAGGGCTCTCTGTCGTCTGCGGGCTCTGGCGCTCGTTCGCCTCGCCCGAGCACGACCTCCGCGCTGACGCCGGCGATATCACTACCCCGACGCTGCTCATCTGGGGCCGCCGCGACCCGGTGATTACGCTCAAGGTCGGCCGCCGCGCCGCCGAGCTGATCCCGGGCTCGCGCCTCGCGGTCCTCGACGCCGGCCACGTTCCCCACGCCAGCGATCCGGCCGGCTTCGCCGCCGAGCTGGTCCCCTTCGTCGAAGCTGCCTTCGCGGCTGCGGAGCCTGTCACTCCGGCCGCATCCGGACCAGACGATGCCGCTGGTGCGGTGCGGCCCTGACCGCACCGCACCGTTATCGCTCGCCGCTGCTGGGAGAGTCGCTGCGGCTGTCGACCCGGGCGGGGGAGATCGACACCTTCGCCCGAGGCGAGGGCCCGCCGCTGGTTTTCGTCCACGGCTGGCTCGCCAACGCCAACCTTTGGCGCAGGGTCGTCGACCAGCTCGCCGGCAGCTTCCGCTGCTTCGCCCTCGACCTGCCGCTCGGCGCGCACCGGCTGCCGGTCGACGCCGACGCCGACCTCAGCGCCGAGGGCTGCGGGGCGCTGCTCGCCGACGCCCTCGAGGCGCTCGACCTGGAGGACGCGACCCTGATCGGCAACGACTCCGGCGGCGCCTACTCGCAGATCGGCCTGTCGCGCCGGCCCGAGCTGGCCGGGCGCCTCGTTCTCACCTCCTGTGAGACCCCCTACGACGAGTTCCCGCCGTCACCGTTCGACGGCCTGCCCGCCGCCGCGCGCGACCCGCAGGTATTGGGACAGCTGCTCGCTGCGCTCGAGGACCCCGAGGTGCGGAAGCTGCCGGCTGCCTTCGGCCTGCTGACCAAGCACCCGCTGGAGCCGCAGATCTCCGACTCCTACGCGCTTCCCTGCGCTCGCGACCCGGAGGTCCTGCGCGACACGGCAAAGGCGATGGCCGGTGCTTCGACCGCGGCCGTGCACAGTGCCGGCGCCACCCTGATCGAGAGCTGGCGGAAACCGGTCCTGTTCGTCTGGTCGAACGAGGACCCCGTCTTCCCGATCGAGCACGCGCGGCGCTACGCCCAAGCTCTGCCCGGGGCGGACCTGGTCGAGGTGGATGACTGCTTCAGCTTCACCCCCGAGGATCAGCCCGGCCCCCTCGCCGCGGCCATCGCCGGCTTCGCCTCCTCCTAGCTCGGAGGGGTCGGAACCGCGAAAGCGGGTATCGGCGATACGTCCATGCAGTCTGCAGAGGAGGAAGTGATGATGGAAGCCGTTCTTCACGCTCGACGGCTGGTCTTGGCCCTGGTCGCAGCGATGCTGGTCGCGCTCGCCTCGTTTGCCGGCGCAGCATCGGCCGCCAACTACGTATCGCTCGGCGACTCCTACACCGCCGGCCCGCTGATTCCCAACCCGGTGCTGCCGCTGGGCTGTCTCAAGTCCAGCAACAACTACCCGCACCTGGCGGCACCAAAAATCGGGCTAACGCTGAAAGACCCGAGTTGCAGCGGTGCCACCACGGTCCACATGACGCAGCAGCAGAACGTCGAACCCGACGGGCCCAACCCACCGCAGTTCAACTCGCTGAGCGCCGAAACCGAGGTCGTCTCGCTGACGATCGGCGGCAACGACATCGGCTTCACGAGCATCATCGAAAACTGCATCACCTACAACCCGTTCAGCTCACCCTGCAAAAACAAATACACGGCAGGCGGCAAAGACCAGATCAGCGAAAAAATCACCGGCACGGCGCCGAAAATCGCGGCTGTGTTGCAGGGCATCAAAACCAACGCGCCGAGCGCGGATACCTACGTGCTCAACTACCCGGCGATCTTCCCGGAGACCGGCAGCGGCTGCTGGCCACAGATGCCGATCAGCTTCAGCGACGCTCCCTACCTGCGGGCGAAACAGAAAGAGCTGAACGCGATGATTGCCACCCAGGCGGCGGCCAGCGGCGCCACCCTCGTCAACTGGTACACGGCCAGCATCGGCCATGACGCCTGTAAAGGTTCGTCGACGCGCTGGGTCGAACCGCTGTTGCCGGGCGAACTGGCGGCACCGATTCACCCCAACAAAGCCGGTATGCAGGGCGCTTCCACCGTTCTCGTGGCTGCGGTCGAATAGGACACTGAGGCATAGGGATGTCCGTTCGGGGCGCCGCTTTGGTGCCTCGAACGGGCCGCTCTACCCTTTTTTAGAAGAACCCGGTTGTTCTTAATTTCCAGGCTCAATTGGGATCGCGTCGAGGCCGATGAAGTACTGATGCCGCTCCGTCCCTCTCACACCACTCCCACTCCGGTCGAGCTGCTCGGGGATGCCGGCGAGATCTCCCAGATGGGAAGGATCTCCGGCGGCCTCTGGGTGATCGGCGGCCTGGTCGGGATCATCGGCGCCTTCCTGCCGGGTTCCTCGCACGAGGGACTGGCCTGGGTCGTCGGTCTCGGCGCCCTTGTCCTCGCCTATGGAATCGGCTCGGTGACCGGGCTGATTCCCTGGGAGCGGGCGACGATCCAGGCGCTGGCGATCGGCATGGTCGTCACGGTGCCGATAGTGGGGGTCGCCCTTTACATGAGCGGCGGCTCGATCAGCTACATCGAGCCGCTGCTGGTCTGCTCGCTGCTCTACGCCGCCTTCTTCTTCCCGCCCTACTGGGCCTGGCCGCTGGCGATCGAGCTGGTCCTCGTCGCCGGCACGCCGCTGCTCTACGACCCCGACGCGATCGCCAACGCCTACCTACCGCGCTACCTGGCACTTGCCGCCGGTTTCCTCGCCGTCACCGCCGTGCTGGTCCGCCTCAAGGGACGGCTCGTCGCTGCCGAGGCGCACCAGCGCGAAATCGCCAACCGTGACCCGCTGACCGGTGTCGGCAACCGCCGCGCCTTCGACGCCAACCTGCGCAGTGCCCTGACAGAGCGCTCGCGCGCACAGGGTGGCCGCCGCGACGCCGACCGCGAGCCGCTGGCCCTGCTCTTGCTCGACCTTGACGACTTCAAGTCGATTAACGACGACCACGGGCACCAGACCGGCGACGAAGTACTCCGCGAGGTGGCGCGGCGGGCGCTGTCGATCCTGCGCTCGACCGACACCCTGGCCCGGATCGGCGGCGACGAGTTCGCCGTGATCGCACCCGGCTCGCAAGGCGAAGGGGCGCAGCGGATGGCTGAAGCGATCCGCTCTGCCGTCGCCCTCGGTGGCACCGACTCGGCGGCGCCAACCCCGAAGGCCTCGATCGGCTGGGCCGTCTTCCCCGAGGACGGCGAGGACTTCGAGACGCTGATGCGCTGCGCCGACGAGCGCCTGCTCAGCCTCAAGGGCAACGGCAACGGCTCCCGCCTTGCCCAGCTGCGGCTCAGCAGGGCAGGCGCCGGGCACGCCGTGCCGCCTACCGAGCGAACCGCCTGACGAACTCCAGCGCCTTCTCGGCGACCAGCCGCCAGCCGCTGTCGATCGTCAGCGAGTGCCCCCGGTTGGGGATCTCGACGATCTCGGTCACGTCCGGGTTGCGCCTCTGCCGCTTGTAGGCGGCGTTGGCGATCGCCCACGGCACCGTGTGGTCCTTCTCGCCGTTGACGATCAGCAGCGGCCCACGTGCCGGGTTGCGGGGGTCCAGCTTCGCCTCGGTAAAGGGGTTCAGGTTGGCGTTTGCCATCTGCATCAGCGCCACCCCAGGGGCGGCCACGTGGTGGGCGTCGTAGAGCTGTTTCGCCTCCTCGTCGGAGAGCGCGTTGGCCCAGCCGTACTTGAACTGGTCCAAGGTCAGCGTGATTGCCCGGCCCCGGTTGAAGGGGTTGGCGAGCACCGGTTTGGCTGACTTCAGGGCGGAGAGCGGCAGCGGCAGCACGCCGCGGAACGGCCCGGGGTCGATCGCGACCGTCGCCGCCGAGAGACCGCGGTCGGCGACGATCTGCGCCAGCAGCCCGCCGGTGGAGTGGCCCATCACTGCCGGTTTCTTCGTCAGCTCGCCGATCACCTCGGCGGTGTGGTCGGCGATCTGCCCGATCGTCTTCTTGGCGAAGACGTCGGAGTTCGCCCGCGCCGCCTCGATCGTCTCCGGATCGTCCGGCCAACTCGGCGTCAGCGCCGCGTAGCCGGCCTCCTCGAACAGGCCTGCCCAGTTGTCCCAGCTGTTCGGCAGTAGCCAGAGCCCGTGGATGAAGACGACCGGGGGCTTGCCGCCGGAGTTCGCCTTCTCGATCTGCTCTTGCTCACGCGCGGTGATCGCCATCGGGGGGCCTTTCGGGAGAAATGGAGCCGGGTGGCGATGGTGGCATATTGCGCGTATGGACAAAATCGCCAGCCTGGTTCCCTCGGCGACCGAGATGCTGTTCGCGCTCGGTCTCGGCGAGCGCGTCGTCGGCGTCACCCACGAGTGCGACTACCCGGCAGCGGCAGCGGGACTGCCCCACCTGACCGCGACGGTCCTGCCCGAGGGCCTCGACGCCGCCGAGATCGACGCCGCCGTCAAGGAGATCGTCGGGGAAGGCCGTGCCCTCTACAGCCTCGACGAGTCGCAGCTGGCGGAGCTGGCGCCGGACCTGATCGTCACTCAGGCGGTCTGCGAGGTCTGCGCCGTCTCCTTCGAGGACGTGGCTGAGGTGGCGGCGCGGCTGCCGAGCCGGCCGCGGGTTGTGCAGCAGGATCCGAGCACCCTGGCCGGGGTGTTGGAGGACGTCACTGCGCTCGCCGAGGCGGCCGGGATCGAGGAGCGCGGCCGCGAGCTGCGCGCCGAGCTGGAAGCGCGCCTCGACGCCGTCCGCGTCGCCGTCGCCGGGGCGCCGCGCCCACGGGTGCTCGCCCTCGAGTGGCTCGATCCGCCCTTCCTCGGCGGTCACTGGGTGCCGGAGATGATCGCCATCGCCGGCGGCGAAGACGTCATCGGCAAAGCGGGGGCGAAGTCACCCGAGGTGGCCTGGGAGGACCTGGCCGGCCTCAATCCCGACGTCGTCGTGGCGATGCCCTGCGGCTGGTATCTCGAGGACTCGCGCGCCCAGGCCCTGCAGCACCGCGAGCGGATCGATGCCCTCGGGGCCGGCCGCGTCTTCGCCGTCGACGCCGCCTCAACCTTCTCTCGCCCCGGTCCCCGCCTCGTCGACGGCACCGAGCTGCTCGCCCACCTCTTCCATCCCGACCGCGTCGACCCGCCGCCGGAGATCGGCTTCGCCGCGCTGGAACCGCCAGTGGGCTAGGCGACCGAGCGCTGCCCCGTGCTCTCCGGGTTCGTGGAGGCCGGTTTCTCGAACCTCTCGAAAGCTTTGAAGGTCAGCGGTACATGTTTGCGGTCGCGCGCCTGGCAGCGCGGACAGTGCTCGACGCCGACCGTGCGCAGCGCGTTATAGCTGCTCCCACACCTTTCACATCTGAACATCTTGATCTCCTCCGTTGAACTTGTGCTTATGGACCGCTCGTCCCAGGACTTCTCTCCCCGTTCGACGCAATGGCTAAACACTCACCCCTTGAACAAGCCCTTTTCAGGCTGAGATAGGGTGGCCGCAGAGTGCCAGGCATCGACTCTCGTATCGCTCGTATTGCCTGGATCTGCGCGTCCGCGGCGGCGGTCTTCGCCGCCTGGTTGGCCGCTGGCACCGCCGGTCCGACCGGCATCGGCTTCTTCTACGCGATCCCGATTGGTCTGGCCACCTGGTGGGAGGGGAGGAGAGCGGGGGCGATCGCGGTTGTCCTCTGCTGCGCTCTCTACGCGCTCGGCAGCGCGTTCGAGCCGGTGCCGCAGTTCGGGGTCGCCCTGGCGATCCGCGCCGTGGCTTTCGTCGCGGTTTTTCTCCTCGTCGCGGCGCTACGGGAGCGGTTGGCCGTACTCGAGCACTCGGCCAAGGAGCTGGAGGCAATCCGCGCGGCGCTGACGCCCTCCTCGCTGCCGGAGCTTGCCGACATCGACGCTGCCGCCGCATTCGTCCCTTCCGAATACGGCGTCTCCGGCGACTTCTACCTGCTCACCAACGCCCCCGACGGCTCCACCGTGGCGGTTGTCGGCGATGTCACCGGGCACGGGCCCGAGGCGGCCCGACTGGCGACTTTTGTTCGCGCCAGGTTCGCCGCCCTCGCGGCCGGCAGCAGCGACCCGGCCGAGTTGCTGACGCTCGCCAACGCCGCCCTGCTGGAGCGGTCGCGGCGTGGAAAGGATCTAGTCAGCGCCGTCTGCCTGCGCTTCCAGCCACGCGACTCGACCCTCGCCTGGGCCGTCGCCGGCCACCCGCCGCCGCTGCGACTGCCGGGGCTGCAGGCGCTCGCGCCCGTGGGCGAGACCCTGCTGCTCGGGGTGGATGCCGAGCTGGCGCTGTCCACGGCCGAGGTGACCCTGGGCCGAGACGACGGCGTCCTCGTCTACACCGACGGTGCCACCGACGTGCGCCAGGGCGAGGCAATGCTTGGCCGCGAGGGTCTCGAGCGTCTGCTCTCGCCGCTTGCGGCGCTGCCAGCGCGGGCGCTGGCGAAGGAGATCGAGGACGCCGTCCTCGCCTGGGCTGACGGGCCGATCCGCGATGACCTCTGCGTGCTCGTGCTGAAGCCGAAGCCCGTCGCCTGAATCAGGGCGCCATCTGCCCGCGCGGAGCGGCCGCCCAGAGGACGACCGCAGGCAGGACGACGAGGAACCCCAGCGAGGTCAGCTCGCCGGCCGCGTCGGGGGTGCTGAAGCCATCGAGGTGATGAGCGTGGAAGCCGAGGTGGAGCGCCGCGCTCAGCAGCCAGGCGCAGGCGACCGCTTGCACCAGCGTCACCTCCAGCGTCCAGGCGGCGAAGGCGAGCATCACCGCGAAGCCGAGGTAGAGGCCGCCGACGTCGGTGACGAGGTGCTCGTTGTAGGGCGGCAGCAGCTCGACCCAGGCGGCGAAGAAGGGGAAGTCGTCGTAGAAGGAGCGCGGCGCCACCGTCGCCGGCAGCCCGACCGATATCGCGGAGAGGCAGAGCAGGATCAGCGAGACCCGAGCGGCGCGCGGCGACCTCATCCCGGGCACCGTAGCGGCCGAGTGGTGGGTTAAGGGGTCTATAGCGCCGCTAAGTGACCACTCGCCGTTCGCTGGCGGCGTCGCGGAAGACCTGTGCCGAGGGGATGCCGATCACCTCGCCTTTGAAGCGCTTCTGGCGGCCGTAGACGACCCAGGTGGTGTCGATTTCGCCGATCTCGAGGTCGAGGCGCAGTTTGTCCGGGTGTTTCGCGAGATGCTCGAGGTGGGTCAGGCCGGCGTCGTAGCGGCCTTCCAGCAACCCAGCGGCGACGACCGGCTTGGAGACGACGTCGATCACCTCATCCCAGAGGCTGAGGTCGAGGTAGCCCTTGGTTGCCGGCACGATCCCCAGCGAGCGCGGGTTCTCTACGTCCTTGCGGCTCAGCACCGCCAGGGCCTTGGTCGGGTAGATGAAGGTGTCGACGACGAATACCTCGGTCCAGTACTTCTCGGTGATCTTGTGAACTTCCGGGTGGGCGCTGCACTGGACGAGGAAGGCGCCCGGCGTCTCCCGCACCTGGTCGAGGCCCGCGAAGAGGTCGGTGGTGAGGACGAGCCCGTAGTCCTCGATGCCCTGGAAGGCAAGGTAGTTCTTCACCGCCCGCTCGTGGCAGGTGCCCTCTGGCCCTAGGGTGATCACGGTGACCCTGCCCGGTTGTGTGGAACTCGCCTCCATGCCCTGATCCAAGGGTATCGACTAAACAAAATGAGTCGAACCGATCCCGTTCCCGCCCAAGTTTGTGAGGTCTGCGCTTGGGTGATGGCGCGGGCGGTCTCGGTCCAGATCGATGCCGCGGCGATCGGCGCCTATGCGGCGGGTCTGCCGGCGCCGGCAGAGACCCCCAAGCTCGACCCGGCGACGCACTTCGGCGCCGGCGACCGCGAGGCCAACGCCGCCTTCGTCGTCTGCCTCGACGCGATCAATTTCGGCTCTGGCTGGTGGCCGACCATCCGCAAGCGGCCCGGCCACAGCGGCTACTTCACGATCGCGGCGGGGTTGACCGAGCGCTTCCGCGAGGGGGGTCCCTGGCCCGCCGCAGAGCTGGCGGCGCTCGACACGGCCAGCGTCGCCGCCGTCCTCGGCCAGGACCCCGACCATCCGCTGATGGCGGACTTCGCCGCTTCGTTGCGCGACGTCGGGGCCCACGTGGGCGACGATCACGGCGGCAGCTTCGTGGCGCTCGCCGATGCGGCCGTGGGCTCGGCAGTCGCCCTCGTCGACATCCTTGCCGAGTGGGAGTCGTTTGCCGATACCTCTGCCTATCAGGGGCGAGAGGTGCCTTTCTTCAAGCGCGCCCAGATCGCCGCCGCTGATCTCGACCGCGCCGGCGTCGTCGCCTTTGACGACCTGGACCGGCTCACCGCCTTCGCCGACAACCTTGTCCCGCACGTGCTTCGCATCGACGGCGTCCTTCGTCTGGCGCCGCCGCTGACCGCGGCGATCGAAGCCGGGTGAGCTGCTCGAGCACGGCTCCCCGGAGGAGGTCGAGCTGCGCGCCGCCGCGGTGCACGCAGTCGAGCTCCTGGCCGCGACAACGGGCGGGCACCTCAATGCCACCGAGGTCGACGCCGCGCTCTGGAACCGCGGCCGCGAGCCGCGCTATAAGGCGATCCCCCGCCCGCGCTCGCGCAACACCGCGTATTGACCCCGGCTACCCTGCCGCGCCCTGCACTACGAGGCCCACGTCGCTTACAACGAGAGGCCGAGCAGGCCTTTGACGACCAGGGCGCAGCCCAAGGCCGCCAGCGTGGCGATCACGGCGCGGCGGCCGTTGCGGCTGAACCAGGCCTTGACCCGGTCGACAATCCGTTGCGTCGCCTCCGGCGCGACGAGGAACCCCAGCAGTGGTAGCTCCAGCAGCATCAGCATGATCAGGTTCGAGACGACCACCAGCAGCACAGTGGTGCCGGCGCCGTAGTCGAGAACGTCGATCTGGTGCAGGGCCGCCAGGTAGGAGGCGCCGGGCAGGGTGAGGGCGGCGCCGACCGCGAAGGAGACCCGCGGGGAACCTTTGCCAAGCGCTTTCTGCCAGCGTGGTTCCCCCTTCGCCGCACGCTTCTCACGCCGCTTCGCCGCGAGCCGCTCGCTGCTGCCGGAATGTAGGACGAAGGCCACGATTAGGGCGATGGCGCCCAACGCCAGGTCGAAGGCCGGGCTGAGCGTGTGCTGGCTGGTCTGGATCAGGTCGCCGTCGGCGTCGAGCGCGAAGACGATCAGCAGCCCTAGCGTGATGCTGGTCAGATAGGCACCCAGTAGATAGCCGACCATCAGCTGCTTGGCGCGCGGGAAGAGCAGCATCGTGGTCGAGGCGGCGACCAGGGTCGGGTTGACCGCGGCGGTCAGAGAGAAGAAGAGGAAGTCGGTCACCCGCTGTGGACCCTCTCAGATTCCCCAGCGATTTCTTCTTCGCCTCTATTCTCGACGTTCGTCCACCGAGAGAGGGGAGTCACATGGAGGTCAGAGGCGAGGCGCGCGCGATGTTCGCGGCAATCCTGCTGTTGATCGTCGGCGTGCTCAACATCATCTACGGCATCGCAGCGATCAGCGACGCCAATTTCTTCGTCGACAACACCAGGTACGTGATCTCGAGCCTGCACACCTGGGGCTGGATCACGCTGGTCCTCGGCATCGTCCAGTTGACCGGCGGGTTCTCGCTGTTCGCGGGCCACATCTACGGCCGCGTGATCGGGATCGCCGCTGCCAGTATCGGCGCGATCGGGGCGCTGTTGGCCGTCGGTGGTGCCTTCCCGTTCTGGTCGCTGGGCGTCTTCGCGCTCTGCGTGATCGTCCTCCACGGGCTGATCGTCTACGGCGAGCCGCTCCGCGACTAGCGGGGCACCCATAGGGCGGCGGGGCGCTTTTCAGTCGCTATGCGAACG
>DASYLY010000031.1:0-22921 GCA_036009365.1 Solirubrobacterales bacterium | reverse complement strand
GGAGGCTCAGGAACAGACCCACCAAATCGAACCCCGCGACCTGCTGCGCAACGGCCTCCGTGGGAGGGGCGCCCGGCCTCCCTCCAGGACCTAGTCCTTCAAGAACCCGGGGACATCAATGTCGTCATCCGAAACCCGAAGTTTGCGGATATCCGTGTCCTCGGCCGAGACCCGCGGGCGGCTCTCGTAGCGACGCCGCACCCGCTGCGGCGAGCGGGCCAGCAGCTCGAAGCCCTCGAAGCCGGTGGCTATCACGGTGACCCGGACCTCGTCGCGCATCGACTGGTCGACGACGGAGCCGAAGATGATGTTGGCGTTGTCGTCGGCCTCGGCCTGGACCAGCTGGGCCGCCTCGTCGACCTCGAACAGGCCGAGGTCCTCGGGGCCGGTGATGTTCAGCAGCATCCCGGTCGCACCCTTGATCGACTCCTCGATCAGCGGCGAGGTGACGGCGGCTTTGGCCGCTTCGAGGGCGCGTTTGTCGCCCGACGCCGAACCGACGCCCATCAGGGCCGAGCCGGCGTCGCGCATGATCGTCCGCACGTCGGCGAAGTCGAGGTTGATCAGGCCGGGGATCGTGATCAGGTCGGTGATGCCCTGGACGCCCTGGCGAAGAATGTCGTCGGCCTGGCGGAAGGCCTCCAGCACGCTGGTCCGGCGCTCGACCGCCTGCAGCAGTTTCTCGTTCGGGACGATGATCAGGGTGTCGACGTTGTTGCGCAGTTTCTCGATGCCCTCGAGCGCCTGCTGCATCCGTCGTTTGCCCTCGAACTCGAACGGTTTGGTGACCGCGCCGACGGTCAGGGCGCCGATCTCCTCCTTGGCGATCTCGGCGATCACCGGCGCCGAGCCGGTGCCGGTGCCGCCGCCCTCGCCAGCGGTGACGAAGACCATGTCGGCGCCCTTCAGCGCCTCCTTGATCTCGTCGCGACTCTCAGCCGCCGCGCCCGCCCCAACCTCGGGGTTGCCGCCGGCGCCGAGGCCGCGGGTCAGCTCCTGGCCAATCGAAAGCTTGATGTCGGCGTCACATGCCTGCAGCGCCTGCGCGTCGGTGTTAACCGCGACGAACTCGACGCCGCGGATGCCCGCGTCGACCATGCGGCTGACCGCATTGGTACCGCCGCCGCCTGCTCCGACGACCTTGATGACCGCAAGGTAAGTGGATTCCATCTCCCGATTTTCTCCAGATGCCGACTCGAGGGTCGGCGTTTGAGTTGAGCCTTTGTTCCGTCCGAGTCTTCAGCCAAGCTCAAGGGTTCGAGCTTTCGCCACCGAGGCGGAATTTGCGCTGAACGTAGGGCATTTTCCCGCCTCTGTCAAACGACCGACAGGCATCCTGCAACTTCGATTCCTCAACCCTGGGTTGAGACTTCGGCTACTCTAAGCCTATGGTTGAGGGTTGGGCAGGAACGCATTGCAGAGCCATCTCAGGGGCTTCTTCCCGGCTCTGGGTGCGAGATTCGCGACATCCTCAAGACGGCGCCTGAACCCAGGCTCGACCCTCAAGGCAAGGCGGGCAGGGTGTGGCTCGAGCCGTAGACCGCCGGGCGACTGGGCGCATGCAGGTCTACATAATCAAGCGTCGATATCTCCGGATCGGCGAGCACCGCGGCGGCGGCCTTCCACTTCCGGGCCGCCTGCGAGGCGTCGCCGAAGCGCAGTTCGATCCCCCCGTCGAGGACCACGTCGACGCCGCTCTCGCCGTAGTAGCTGCGTTCGAGGTAGGGACGCAGGGCCGCCGGAGCGGCACCGAAAACGAGGGCCTGCTGCAGCACCGGCCCGGCCAGGCGCCCGCTCTTCGGCGGCTCCGCGAGCGGCAACATCGGCAACGAGGCCTCCTCCGGCAGCGCCAGCCAGGGCAACAGGGTCCCGTCGGCGGCGACGGCGATCGCGTCGGAACCGCTGCCGATCGTCGCCGTTACCTCGGGAGCCGAGACATCTGGGGTCACCGCCTCGTCGCGCAGCACCAGCATGTAGACGGCGAAGAGGAAGGCGATCGCGGCAAGGGCGATTGCTGCCGGCCAGCGCCAGCGCTTCACAACTGCCAGCCGGCGGGCCACTCCACGTCCCCCAGGACCTGCACCTCGGGCTCCAGCTCGACGCCGGTGCGCTCATGCACCCGGCGGCGGCCCATCGCCATTAATTCCAGCACGTCGGCCGTGGTGGCCTCGCCTTCGTTCTCGACGAAGTTGGCGTGCTTCTCCGAGAAGCGGGCGCCGCCGTGCCGCAGGCCGCGGCAGCCGGCGTCCTCGAGCAACTGCCCGGCCGAGCGTCCCGCAGCTCGCTCGTCCTCGGGGTTCTTGAAGGTGGAGCCAAAGGTCTTGATCCCTTTCGGCTGAGCCTCGTGGCGCCGCTGCCGCATCGTCGCCATCGTCGCCCTGATCTCGGCGGGGTCGCCGGGACGGAGTCGGAAGGCAGCGCGGGAGACGACCTCGTCCGGGCGCAGGTTCGAGTTGCGGT
This sequence comes from Solirubrobacterales bacterium, assembly GCA_036009365.1. Classification (GTDB taxonomy): domain Bacteria; phylum Actinomycetota; class Thermoleophilia; order Solirubrobacterales; family 70-9; genus VAYN01. The sequence continues at coordinate 20,461 of DASYLY010000031.1, read as the reverse complement.
AGCTGAAGCCGAGCTGGTCAGGGGAACGCCGCTCCGATCCGCTCGGAGTGCAGACCTCGACCCAGTCGAGCACTCGGGCCAGCTGACCCCCGTAGGCATTGGCGTTCATCCGCACGGCACCGCCGGCCGTGCCGGGGATATTGACCCCGAACTCGATACCGGCAAGGCCCCAGCCGGCCGCCCTGGTCGCGGCGGTGGGCAGGCGGACGCCGCCCCCGCAAAACATGAGATCGCCGTCGTGCTCGATCGTCGCGAGGTCTCCGTCCAGCTTGATTGCGAGCCCGTGGAATCCATCATCTGCAACCAGCAGGTTCGATCCGGACCCGATCGTTCCTACCGCCAGGCCCTCCGCCGCGGCCCAGCGCAACAGCTCGACCAGTGCCTCGGCGTCGCTCGGGCTGGCGAACCAGTCAGCAGGCCCACCGGTGCGGACGGTGGTCAGGCGGGCCAGCGGGAAGTCGCGCTGGACACCCCCTGGCGTCGCGCTCATGGCGCTGCCTCGACCAGGGCCTCGCCGATCCTGAAGACGTCGCCGGCGCCGAGCGTGACCAGGACGGCCTCAGCCGCTGCGAGATCTGGGCGACTGAGGAGATCAAGCGAAGCGCGCCGTGCCTGCTCGGCGTCGGGCAGCCACCAGACTGGCCGGCCACCGCCATGCTCCGCCGCGGACTCGGCAACCTGCAGCCCGCTGACCCCGGCCAGCGGACCGACCGGCTCCTCGCGGGCCGGATAGACATCGAGCACGATCACCTCGTCGGCCAGCGACAGCGCCGCGCCGAACTCGGCGGCGAGCGCCTTGGTGCGCGAGTAGAGGTGGGGCTGGAAGACGGCGATCAATCGCTCCGGCTCCAGTTCCCGGAGGGCCGAGAGCGCAGCGCGGACCTCGGTCGGGTGGTGGGCGTAGTCGTCATATATGCGGGTGGCGCCGTGTCGCCCCTTCAGCTCCAACCGACGCCGTACTCCAGGGAAATCAGCGAGCGCCTCGGCAGCTGCCGCAACGTCGAAGCCGGCCAGATCGAGGGCGGCCAGCGCGGCGCGGGCGTTGGCGCGGTTGTGAAGACCCGGCACAATCAGCGACAGCTCCGACGGACCGGGCTCCTCGGCGTCGAAGCCAAGCACCCGGCCTGGCCCGGCGAGATAGTCGAGGCCGCCGTCGGCGGGCAGCGCCACCGCCTTAGCCGTGGCTATGAAGCGACGGAACGCCTCGTGCAGGTCGGCCAGCGAGCCCCAGCGGCTGTGGTGGTCCATCTCGACGTTGGTGACGACGGCGATCTCCGGCTTCAACTTGAGGAAGCTGCCGTCGCTCTCGTCGGCCTCGGCGATCACCCACTCGCCTCGCCCCCAGTCGGCGTTGGCGGCCTCGCCGGCAGGGCCCAGCCCGGGAACCTCGCCGCCGACGAAGAAAGCAGGGTCGGCGCCGAGCTTGCGCAGGGCCCAGACGACCATCGCCGTCGTCGTCGTCTTGCCGTGGGTGCCAGCGATTGCGATCAGCCGCTTCTCGGCGCAGAGCTCGGCCAGCAGCGCTCCCCGGTGCAGCGGCGTCGTGCCACGTTGGCGGGCCAGGGCCAGCTCCGGATTAGCGTCGTCGATCGCGGTCGAGACGACGACCTCAGCCCCCTTGGGGAGGTTGGCGGCATCGTGGCCGACGACCGGATCGAGACCCGCCCGCCGCAGCCGCTCCATATAAGAGGAGTTGGCGCGGTCGCTGCCGCTGACCCTGGCGCCGAGCTCGGCGCAGACCAGCGCCAAGCCGCTCATCCCGGCGCCGCCGATGCCGATGAAGTGCAGCCGCCGCGCCGGCCACGGCCGCTTACCGGTGCCGTTCACCGTTCTCCGACTCATTTACTCGCCCCCGCCGCCGCCAGCACCTCGTCGGCAATCCGGCGGGCCGCATCGGGCTTCGCCAGCGCTGCCGAGGCTTCGGCCATCGCCACCAGCCGGCCTTGGTCGCCGAGCAGGCCGTCGATCTCGGCCCCCAGCAACCCCGCGTCGATCTCCTCGTCGCGGATGACCAGGGCCGCCCCGCCGTGCTCCATCCAGACCGCATTGGCGCTCTGGTGATCGGCGGTGGCATGCGGATATGGCACCAGCAGCGCCGGCCGCTTCGCCGCCGTCACCTCGAAGATCGAGCCGCCGGAGCGGCCGAGCACGAGGTCGCAAGCGGCAAGGACGTCGCCGAGGTCGGGCTCGTAGTCCAGCAGCGTGTAACGCCCACGGTGGGGAGCGGCGGCGAGGCGCCTCTCGAGCTCCCCGAAGTCGCGGCGACCGGCCAGGTGGAGGACGTGAAAGTCACGATCGGCATGCTCGGCGAAGGCCTCGATCGCGGCCAGGTTGATCGAACGCGCTCCCTGACTGCCGCCCACGACCAGCAGGCAACGATCCCCGGCGGCGATGCCAAAACGGCGGCGAGCGGTGTCGCGGTCGGCCTTCAGGACGGAATCCGGGACCGGCCTCCCGGTCACCTCGTAGCGCCCTCCCTCGCGCCCCTCGATCGGGAAGGCGAGGCAAACCCGCAGCGCCCGCCCGGCCAACAGGCGGTTGGCGAGGCCGAGGTGGCTGTCGGCCTCGGTCAGGACCAGTGGCGTCCGGGTCAGCACCGCGGCGAGGCCGGCCGGCCCGGCGACAAAGCCGCCGCCGCCCATCACCACGTCGGCCCGGCGCCGGCGCAGCGCCGCGCCTGCAATGCCGACCGCGCCCAGCGCCTCGAGCCCGGCGCCCGCGGCCCGCAGCGGATTACCGCGGTCGATGCCCCGCACCTTGACGAAATCGATCTCGTAACCAGCGGCGGGAACCAGCTCCGCCTCGATCCGCTCCCGCGTGCCGAGGAAGGAGACCTCGGCGCCGCTAGCCCGAAGCTCGGCGGCGACGGCCATCGCGGGCACGACGTGCCCCGCGGTTCCCCCCGCTGCCACCACCACTCTTGGCCTGTCTTGCACCGCTGGATCGGCTCCTCTTCCGGGCGGGCCCACGCCCACCCTCGACCACGCGCAGTTTGCCAGCGCCGGAGGCGCGACCGGTCCGCGCGACGCTGGCCGTACCGCCGCGGGCGACATTGAGGATCAGTCCGACCGCAAACAGCGTCGCCAGCAGGCTGCTGTTGCCGTAGGAGACGAAGGGCAGCGGCACCCCGGTCAGGGGCGCCAGCCCCATCACCGCGAAGAGGTTGATCGTCGCTTGGACGAGGACCAGCGAGGTCAGCCCGGCGACCAGCAGCTTGCCGTAGTTGTCCTTCGCCTTCTGGGCGATTTTCAGGCCCGCGTACCCGAACATCGAGAAGAGGCCGACGACGGCGAGGATTCCGACCATGCCCAGCTCCTCGCCGATCACGGCGGAAATCATGTCGGTGTGGGCCTCGGGCAGATAGAAGGCCTTCTGGACGCCGTTGCCGATGCCGACCCCGAAGAGGCCGCCGGAGCCGAGGGCGATCTTTGCCTGGGCGGCCTGGAAGCCGGCTCCGGCGGCGTCGGCGCCGGGATTGAGGAAGCCGGTCAGGCGGGCCATCCGGTAGGGCTCGGCGAGCGTCATCAGGATCGCCAGACCGGCGATCGCCAGGGCCACGATGCCGAGGTCGCGAGGGCGGGCGCCGGCGGCGACCAGGGTGGCGCCAACGGCAAAGGCGAGGACCATCGTCGTCCCCAGGTCGGGCTCGACCACGATCAGCAACGAGGCGACGGCGACGACCAGCAGGAAGGGGGCCATCCCCTCCAGCGTCCGGGCCCGTTTCGGCTTGCGGGCAAGCATGTCGGCGCCGTAGAGGATCAGCGCCACCTTGGCCAGCTCCGAGGGCTGGATCTGCAGGAAGCCGGAGCCGATCCAGCGGCTGGCACCGTTGACGTTGGTGCCGATCACCAACACGACCAACAGCAGGAACAGCGAGACGCCGAGCAGCAGCGGCGTCAGGCGGCGCACGAAGACGAGCCCGTGGCGGGCGACAAAATGCATCACGACCAGACCGAGCAAGCCGAACATCAGCGTCCGCTTCAGGTAGAAGGCACTGTCGGAGAGGCCGCCGTCGCTGAGGACTTTGGTCGTCGAGCTGGCCGAGAAGACCATCACCGCGCCCAGCGCCAGCAGGCAGAGGGTGGCGGTCAGCAGCATGTTGTACTCGGTCGAGACGGCTTTGCGGGGGCGCTTCTTCGCGGCGCTTTTCTTCGCCTTCCCCTTCGCCGCCTTACCGCGTCCCAGACTCGCCGCGCCCGCACTCATGCCAGCCCCTCGACGATCTCGCGGAAGCGCTCGCCGCGACGCTCGAAGTTCTCGAAGGCATCGAAGCTGGCGCAAGCCGGCGAGAGCAGCACCGTCTCGCCCGGCTGCGCGGCTGCAGCGGCGCGACCGACCGCGTCCTCGAGGTCGGCGCAGCGGTGCAGCGCCACCCCCGCCTCCAGCACAGGCGCCAGCTCCTCGGCCAAGCGATCGGCAGTGGCGCCGGTCAGGTAGCAGGCGACAGAGCGCTCGCGCACCGGCTCGAGCAGGGGTGCGAACGGCTCGCCCTTCTCGCTGCCACCGAAGATCGCGTGGATGCCGCCGTCGAAGGCGCGCAACCCGACCATGGCCGAGGCGACGTTGGTCGCCTTGGAGTCGTTGAAGAAGCGAACGCCGCCGATCTCGGCGACCTCCTCGAGTCGGTGCGGGACGCCGGCAAAGCTGCGCAGTCCCGCCCGGACCGCCTCGCGGCCGAGGCCCATCGAGAGCGCTGCCGCGGCAGCAGCCATCGCGTTGGCGACGTTGTGCTCGCCGGGTAGGCCGAGCTCGTCGACCCCAAACAGCGGCTCGCCGTCGTAGAAGATCGTTCCCTCGGCGACCGCCACCTCGCAGTCAGGCCCGGCGCCGTGGCAGAAGGCGACCCGGCGGGCACAGCCGCCGAGATCGGTCCCGGCCAGGGCCGGGTCGTCGGCGTTGTAGACGGCGACGTCGTCGTTGCCCTGGTTGGCGAAGATGCGCAGCTTCGCCGCCAGGTAGTCCTCGAGCCCTGCGTAGCGATCGAGATGGTCCGGGGCGAGATTGAGGAAGACCGCGCACTCGGGCGCAAACTCGAGGCTGTCTTCGAGCTGGAAGCTGGAGCACTCGCAGATGACCGTGGCTCCGGGATCGAGCTCCCCGGCCAGCTCGGAGAGCGGCGTGCCGACGTTGCCGGCCACCGCCACAGATTCCCCGGCCTCCCGGTAGACGTGCCCGAGCAGCTCGACCGTGGTCGTCTTGCCGTTGGTGCCGGTGACGGCGACGAAGCGGTTAGGAATCGCCCGCCAGGCCAGCTCCAGCTCGCCCATCACCTCGATCCCTCGCTCCAGCGCGGCAGCGATCACCGGCGCCCCCCGCGGCACCCCGGGGCTCTTGACCACCGTGCGAACCCCGTCGAGCCGCGCCAAACCGTCCTCATCCAAGAACACTTCGACGCCCATATCCCGTAAACCTGCCGCCCCCTTGGGGTGTCCGGAATCGACCCCGATCACGTCCCCCCCGTGCCCGGCCAAGAGCTTTGCCGCCGCGCAGCCCGATCGAGCCAGTCCGACCACCAGGAACGGGCCTCGCGGCAGGGGCGGGCGCGTCTCCTTCGGTGGCGGGATGGTCATCTAAGGGCAGTTTCGCCCTTGGTTAGGCGGAACCTGTGTGGCTCACTCGCCGCTTCGGCCACTTGTCAATTGAGGCGGCGGTGTCCTGCCAACAACACCCAGCACCCGTTCGCACGCTTCTGTAATCAACCTCGAACGCTCATCGACACCGGATCGATCTTCGACCTCGGAACGAAGGCGAGTGAAGACGCGGTGCAATTGCTCAGGAGGCATCGTCAGCTCGACGGATCCTCCTCCGGGGGGACATCCCCAGCCCAGATCTTCCATAAGTCGCAGGTCGTCGCCAAGCGAGCTGCCCAGCCTCTCGGCCGTCTCGAAATCCTCGTCCTGGATCGCAGACCTCAGCTCGCCCACGCCATGTAGGCACTCGGTTATGTGCTCGTGGAGGGCGTCTCGCTCCTCTATGACCAGATCCGTGGTTAGGGTCATCGTGCCTCGCCCAGACCTGCCAGCACTCGTTCGCAAACTCCCGCGACGATCAGGGCATGCTCGGGCTCTAGGCCGTCGATCTCGAACAGGCCATCCTTGACGTCGGTGAACACCCGCTGCAGATCGTCCGGCGGAAGCGTCAACTCCAATGTGCCTCGGGGGTCCGCATCGCGATCGAGGTCGGCGAGTAGGGGGTAGGCGTCGGCCCACTTCGCCGCGATGGTCGGGAGGTCCCAGCCGCGCCGGCTCCAGACTCCCTCGGTGTCGAGCAGATGGCGGCGCAACGCATCGCGCTCGTCCAAGCTGACCGAGATCGGCGGGGCAATGCCTCCCATGATCATGCCCTCATCGCCTGCACGTCGATGGTCGTGAAGACCGCTTTGCAGGCGTCGAGGACGAGCTGGTTTTCTTCCCTCGCCTCACGAACTTCGGCTTCCTCCGCCTGCTCGACAGGAAACGCCCGAGCAGCCCTTTCGTGGAAGAGGCCAAAGACGTGGCGTAGATCCTCGGCGGGCATCGTCAACTCGAGTGCCTCGCCATCGGAGCCCCAGCCGAGGTCGTTGAGGATCAGCAAAAGGAGGTCGGTGTACTCCCTTCCCAGCCTCTCGGCCTTCTCGAAATCCTCGGCGTCGATCGCTCGCCACAGGTCATCGATCGCGATGAGGCGGCTGAGAATCACGTCGTAGAGGGCATCGCGCTGGTCCTTGGTGATGTGTGGCCGTTCGGGGCACCCGCCGCTCCCTGCAAGCGGCAGGTGCCCTTGTGACGCGAGAGCGGCAGTCGCGCCCGGCCCTTGCCCCCAGGCGTCCTGAGAGCGTCCGGCGCTGGCGGTCTCAGGAGGGAGGGTTACCCGGTCTCTTCGGCAAGTTCTTAGAAGAAGGCATCTCATGGAAGGGATCCTCCTGCGGCGCCCTGAGCCTTGGCAGGCTCGAATGCGTACGTTCCGATGATCACTCGCACCTCTCCCCCCCGCCCTTGCCCTTCCCAGGCGCCTGCGACTTTGCTCCTCGGCACGATTGATCGTCTCGGTCGCCTCTGCCATCGCCGCCCGAACCTCATTCCAACCCTGGCTGTCAAGCCGCAATGGCCAAGAGGCGAAGGTGCTGCCCTCGCGGGCGTCAACAGTGCCGGCCCGTAGCGCCGAGGTCGCCAATGCCGTGAACTCAGCGAAGGCGGTACCTCTCAACCCCTGGCGCACCGGCTCCGGTATCGGTGGCCAGTCGATCCTTGCCACAAGGGAACTTGGTGACAGTCGATAGAACTTCTCCTGCGCCCCTCGAACCTGCCGCCTCCCGGCCAGTTCGATAAGCCGAGGATCTGCCCTAAGAGATTTCATGTGGTAAGCGACGTCGCCTATTCGCTCGTTCAGCAGGCCGGAAAGCGCAGTCGCACTGCTACTTCCTTCACTGCTGAGAACATGAAGGAGCTGCACCCGAAGAGGATGAGCCAACGCCTGATGCAACCGAGCGCTTAGGACTACGTTGGGAGGGTAAGAGCGAGGCTTACGGCGCTGCTTCTTTCGTGCGGGCAACGGATTGCTCTCCTGTGTGGAGGACAGTTGTGGATCTCCACTAGGGAGTACTAACCATCGAGCCCGGCGAGGTTAAATCAACCCGTTTCCAGAAAGCAAGACAGCGGTAGGCCGATACTGAGTGTGAGTCAGCAATGGCTAGCAGGAAGGCTCAGATAGCCGAGAACGCGCTTCCGGGCAACCCGCTGGCAGCTGGCCAAACAGGGAGCCCGGTAAGCGCATTGTCAGCATCAACCTTAGAAGTCCTTAGTTGGACTTCATGATGAACAGCAACGGCGCGTCTGCCTCCTTCTTCTCGATGCGCAGCACGAATAACACCCCCTTTGCCAGCTCGCGCAGGGGCATTCCGCGCACCCTGCTACCACCCTCGCGGGCAAGGCTCATTGGCCGAAAATAATCCGGCCCAGCGAGGCAGCGGCGTCATCGCATGACAACCGCCCTTGTGCCCGACCATAAGCAAGCGCTCAGGCAGAATCAAGCAGTGGGGAATTCTTTTTACAAAACGCTCGCAAACAGCTCGAAATCGGGTCTAGGCTGTAATCTTTTTCACCGCTGGCAAAAACTTTGAATGCACAGGAGGATGCGTTGACGGCGAAATCGGCGGCTCGCGAGACGACCAAGGAGTCTCGCGATAGAAAGGGCGCCAGCAAGAAAGCAACTGCAGACCGGGCGCCCAAGGGCTCCAAGGCTAGAAAGCAAGCTAATCGGGTCGACCGGAACCTTGCGAAGGCCCTTGCCCATCCCCTGCGCGTTCATATCCTGGCGGCCTCACATCAGAGGCCGGTCTCTCCATCGGAGATAGCCAGGAGATTTGATGAGCCGATACCGAATGTCTCCTATCACTTCAAGGAGTTGGTCAAATTCGGAGCGCTGGAGTTCGTCGGCACGGAAACAGTTCGCGGTGCCGTCAAGCATCTCTATGTGGGAACTGAGCGAGCCATTTTCACCGAGGCCGACTGGCTCAAACTGCCCGGGGGCGTCAAAACGGGATTGGCCGGCGCAACCCTCCAAGACTATGCGGAAGTCACCGCCAGCGCAATCGACTCGGGGTCCTTCGTTGATGCAGAGTTCGTTTTCACCTGGGATGAAGCCAACATGGACGCTGAGGGCGTTTCCGCGATGTTTGAAGGTCCTCAAGGCAGCCAATCACCGGATCAAGAGCGTTCGCGACGAAGCGGCCGGCCGGCTTGCAGCGAGCGGTGAGGACTCTATAAGGGTTGTTTTTAAATTGGGTGGTTTTCTCGCCCCCCGCAAAGATCTTCCAGAGAGCGCGGAGAGGGCCTAAGGCGTGAACGTGTTAGTGCTTGACTAACTGCCGCGCGCATATCTCGCAATTGGGGTCCGGGACAACCTCTTTCCGGGTGACCTCTAAGGTCTTCAAGTTGTATAGATGGGCGGTCCCAAGGGTGGCGGGCTCTATCAGGCCAGTCAGGTAGTGCATCACCTCAAGGCCGACCAAGCCGCCGATCAATCCACAAGCCGGTCCAATCGTCGCTGCCGGCGATGGCACTCCTCTCCGTTGATCCAGAGCCAGGTCGTACCGAGGATATTCACGGCGGTACGCGGTCTCCTGGCAGGAAAAGCATCCGGTGACCCCGGGCACATAGAGCGGACCGACCCGGGCAACCGGCAAGAAGTGGCTCATGGTGATGTAGGGGATGCGAGCTTTGAAGCAGGCAGAGTTGCACCACTGCTCGATGTCCCGAGCGGGCCAGTCGGCGGCATCGACCACAATGTCTGCCCCGTCGATAAAGGCGGCCAGCTCAGCTTCGCTTTCAAGCCGACAAGCACTTGGGTCCACCTGAATCCCCGGATTGAAGGAACGAAGGCGGCTGGCGGCGACATGCGCCTTGGGGGCGCCGATGTCGGCCTCCGTGTAGAGGATCTGACGATTGAGGTTGCTGGCCTCCACCTCGTCTCCATCGACTATGCGCAGCTCGCCCACTCCGCAGCACGCAAGCTCCCAGGCCGCCCTACCCCCTAGGCCGCCGACACCGAGAATGGCGACCGTGGCCTCGCGGAGGCGGCTTTGACATTCCGAGGGAGCTTGGCCGGACGAGCCTAGATCGCTGAAGTATCGGAGCTGTCGATCAAAGCGGGCCAGCTCGGCTGCGGGGACGAGGTCATCGTCTGCGGCATCCTCAATCAGATCCAACTCTTGCAGCTGGCCGATTGCTTCATGCATCGTCTCCGCGCCAAACTGGCCCTCAAGGTCAGTGAGAGTCTGCCTGCCGTCGAGATGAAGCAGCAGCTCAGCGAGCTGCTCGGAAGGTCGCTCGACATGGAAAGTGCTGTCCACGCTCGGGCGCGTGAGACTTATGTTTCCGCCCTCCTCCCTGAAGACTTCAACGGTGCGTTTGAAGCGGGGTCTTTGCACGGTGGTTAGGACCGCCTAACCAAACAGATTTGTTACAGCATTCGGCTTTGCCTACGGCCAGGCACCTTGAGGCGCGCGACTCGGAGGCCGCTCGGCAGGATGACCCGAGCGGCCCCAGAGCCGTCACTCAATCGTTCTTGCGAATCCTGATAAATGGAAGGCTCTCCGCGGCCTCGACTCTCCGCGGCCTCGATTTTCATGCTCACCTCCCCCATCTTGGGCGCGTCAGATCGCAAGCGTCAAACCACAGTCGAAGGCCCAGATCCGCCTCCGGCTTAGGACTGTCGGCCTGGCCCTTCTAGCTCGCCTCAGCCGAGCTTCACGATTTTGCAGATCGGCGCAGCCTCCTCAGATGCCCGGATCGTCATCCCGGCCTGGTTCTCCTTCTTGATCTCCATCGTTGCTCACCCCCCTTTTTGCTCGTCAGGAGCCTCAAAGATCAGCCCATCTTCTTGATGGAAACCGTCGGGACCGCGCGGCTGACTTTCGAGATCTTCATTGCTCACCCCCTGTGGCTTTAGCAACAGACAAGAATCTTTCTTCCCTCTATTTATTTTGAATATTGAGAGCCAGTGTAGTCCCCAATTGGGCCACAGAAGCCGAGGTGCTGGAGGCGCTCGACGCCGCAGGACTGGAGTGCGTGGGGGTCTGGGGCGACTACGAAGGAGAACAGGATCAGCCGCTCGACGAAGGGCGGCACCAGAAGGCGATCTACGTGGCCCGCTGAACCTCGGGCGAAAGGTGGGCCGGGTCTACCGCCCGATGCTCTGCTGGTACAGCGTGAACCCGATCCCCGAACAAACCGCCGCGATGATCCAGAACCGCAGCATGATCTTCGTCTCCGACCAGGCCATCATCTCGAAGTGATGGTGCAGCGGCGCCATCAGTAGGACGCGGCGGCGGAAGGTCTTGAAAGAGAAGACCTGGAGCAGCACCGAGAGCGCCTCGATCACGAAGATGCCGCCGATGATGATCAGCAGCACCTCGGTCTGGGTCATCACGGCAAGGGCCCCGATGGCCCCGCCTAACCCGAGCGAGCCGGTGTCGCCCATGAAGATCGAGGCCGGGAAGGCGTTGTACCAGAGGAAACCGATGCAGCCGCCGACCAGGCAGGCGGAGAGCAGGGCGAGGTTCTGCTGCTCGTTGGCGACGAAGGCGATCGCCGTGTAGGCGAGCAGGACGATCGCGCAGGAGCCGGCGGCGAGACCGTCGAGGCCGTCGGTGAGGTTGACCCCGTTCGAGGTGCCGGCGAGGACGAGGAAGACGAGGACGAAGTAGAGGACCGGCCCGAGGTCGAGGCTGGCGTCGCCGATGCGGAAGTAGAGGATCGGATCGAGGCCGACCTCGTGGCGGGCGACCCACCACAGGGCCAGCGCCAGGATCAGCTGGCCGAGCAGCTTCCAGCGCCCGGGCAGGCCCAGCGAGCGCCGTTTGACGATCTTTATGTAGTCGTCGGCGAAGCCCAGTGCCGCGCAGCCGAGGGCGACCCCGAAGACGGCCAGGCTCTGCGCGTCGCGGTCGGAGAGAACCAGATAGGGGACGCAGATCGCGGCGAAGACGATCAGCCCGCCCATCGTCGGCGTGCCGGCCTTGGCGTGGTGCTCCTGCGGCCCGTCCTCGCGGATGTGCTGGCCGAACTCGCGCACCCGCAGGTACTCGATGAACTTCGGCCCGAGGAAGATGCAGATCAGCATCGCCGCCATGCCGGCGATCAGGACTTCGCCCATCAGACGACCTCCTTCAAGCCCTCGGCGACGGCCTCGAGGCCGGCCGAGCGCGAGCCCTTGACGAGGACGGCGTCGCCGGGCTCGAGCCGGGCCGCCAGCAGTTCCGCCGCCTCGACGGGGTCGCCAACCAGCTCGTCGGGGGCGTACTCGCGGGCCGGCTCGCCGACCCCGATCACCAGATCGATGCCGTGAGCGCGAGCGTGCGTGCCGACCTCGCGGTGGTAGCCGGCGGCGCCGGGACCGAGCTCGGCCATCTCGCCCAGCACCGCCACCGTACGCGCAGCCCCGAGGCCGGCGAGGTGGTCAAGCGCCGCGCGCATCGACACCGGATTGGCGTTGTAGCAGTCGTTCACGAGGACGATTCCGTGGCCCAGATCGAGGCGCTCGCCCCGGAAGCTGGAGAATCCTATGTCCGCAGCGCGGTCGGCCATCTCGGCCGGCGACGCGCCCAGCGCCACCCCAGCGGCGATCGCCGCCAGCGCATTGGTCAGGTTGTGCGCCTCGGTGAAGGGGAAGTGGAAGAGCTGCTCGCCAGCGGGGGTCGAGACCAGCGCCTCGGTCACCCCCTCCTCCACTCCGCTCTCGAGCACCTCGACGTCGCCGCCGGGGCCGAAGCGCAGCAGCCGCGGTGCCCGCTCCAGATGTGGCTCCAGCTCCGCCGCCTCGACCGGAACCACCGCGACCCCGTCGGCGGGCAGGTGGTCGATCGCCTCGGCCTTGGCGGCGGCGATCGCCTCGACTGAGCCGAGCAGCGCGACGTGGACGGGGCCGACGTTGGTGACGACGACCACTTCCGGCTCGGCGATCTCGGCCAGTTCGGCGATCTGCCCGGCACCGCGCATCGCCATCTCAAGGACCAGCAGGTCGGTGTCGTCGGGGGCTTCCAGAACCGTCAGCGGCAGCCCGATCTCGGTGTTGAGGTTCTCGCGATTGGCGTGGACCCGGCCCGGCAGCAGCGCCCGGGCGATGTCCTTGACCGAGGTCTTGCCGACCGAGCCGGTGACGCCCAGCACCCGCGCGCCCAGGGCCCGGCGCCAGGCGCGGGCCAGCGCCTGCATCGAGGCCAGCGGGTCCTCGGCCACAAAGACCCAGACCTCGCGGTCCTCCTTATTCCCGGATACCGGGATAAAAGAGGACCGGAAGGCGGATCCGACCACCGCGCCCCAGGCCCCCGCCGCCAGTGCCGCCGGCGCGAACTCGCTGCCGTCGCGGCTCGCACCCCGCAGGCCGAAGAAGAGGTCTCCGGGGCCACTGGCAGCGGAGTCGATCGTCGCCCGAGCCGGCGGCCCCTCGCCGCCGCGAGCGACGATCTCGGCCCCAAGCGCGGCGGCGATCTCCTCCGCGGTCAACTTCACGCCGGGCTGCCCAGCTTCCGCAGCTCCTCGCGGGCGACCTCGCGGTCGTCGAAGGGGACCTTGCGCCCGGCCTCGAACTCCTGCCCCTGCTCGTGCCCCTTACCGGCGATCACCACCGTGTCGCCGGGCTCGGCCTTGCCGAGCGCGAGGGCAATCGCGGCGCGGCGGTCGACCTCGATCTCCACTCCCGACCCTGTTCCGGCACCAGCCGCGACTTCGGCGACGATCGCCTCCGGGTCCTCGGAGCGCGGGTTGTCGGAGGTGACGATGGCGAGGTCGGAGAGCTCCGTCCCCGCCTGCCCCATCTTTGGCCGCTTGTCGCGGTCGCGGTCGCCGCCGGCGCCGAAGACCGTAATCACCCTGCCGACCGTCAGCCGCCGCGCCGCCCGCAGCACGTTCTCCAGCGAGTCGGGAGTGTGGGCGTAGTCGACCAGGACCACGAACCCCTGTCCCTCGTCGACCGGCTCGAAGCGCCCCGGCACCCGACCCGCTCGCGCCAGCCCGCTCGCCGCATGCTCCGGCGCCACCCCCAGCTCCACCGCCGCCGCAAACGCCCCGAGCGCGTTGGCGACGTTGAAATGCCCCGGCAGCCCGGTCCGCACCGGCATCCCGTCAACCGTGAACTCGGCGCCGCCGGCGTCGAAGGAGACGTTACGGGCGACGTAGTTCGCCTCGGCACCCTCGGCGGAGAAGGTGACGCAATCGAATTCCTCCGCCAGGCGACGCCCATAGGCATCGTCGATGTTGACGATCGCCGTCCCGGGTGCCATCTCGAACAGCTTGCGCTTGGCGAGGAAGTAGTCCTCCATGTCGGTATGGAAGTCGAGGTGGTCCTGGGTCAAGTTCGTGAACAGCGCCACCTCGAACTCGATCCCGTCGCAGCGGTGCAGCACCAGCGCGTGTGAGGAAACCTCCATCGCGCAGGCCCGGTCTCCGGCATCGAGCATCCGCCGCAGCGTCGCCTGTAGGTCGATCGCCTCCGGGGTCGTCCGCTCGACCTCCTCCTCGACCCCGCCAACCACCTGCTTCACGGTTCCCAGCAGCCCGCAGGCGGTCCGTGCCCGCTCAAGCACCTCCCGAACAAGGAACGCCGTGGTCGTCTTCCCGTTCGTCCCCGTCACCCCGACCATCTGCAGATCCCGGCTCGGATTCCCGTGAAATCGAGCCGCGAAGGGCGCCATCGCCGCCCGCGCATCGGCAACGACCACCTGCGGAACGTCCACCTCGAGCTGCCGCTCCACCACCAGAGCCACAGCACCGGCCTCGACCACCCGAGCGGCAAACCCATGCCCATCGACCTTCTCCCCGGAGACACAGAAGAACAACGTCCCCGGCCGAGCTTTTCGGCTGTCGTAGGCGAGAGCAGTCACCTCCACAGAGCCGCCCCCAACGATCCGGGCCCCCTCAGCTGCGGCAGCAAGCACGTCCAATCTCATCTAGACCCCGGATTCTATGAGCGGGATCGGGTGCCCCTCCGGCGCGCGGCGTCCAGGTTTTCGCACAGACCACCAACCTCGGACGGCCTCGTTGTCCGCGGCGAAAACCCCAGCAAGCCGGAGGGGCACCCGATCCCGCCCCACCTATTCGGGCGGCACACCCAAATGAGGCAGCGCAAACGCCGCGATCTTGCCGAAAGCCGGCGCCGCCACCGAGCCGCCATAGATGTCCCCCTGCGGCTGATCGACGATCACCGCGGCCAGCAACCTCGGGTCCCGCGCCGGCGCGAAGCCGATGAATGAGGCGACGTATTTCGTTTTCGAGTAGGTGCCGTTTTCGGCAACCTCCGCGGTTCCGGTCTTGCCCGCCAGGCTGTATCCCGGCACGCTGACCTCGGAGGCCGTTCCCCCCGGCGCCAGAACGCCCTCGAGCATTTCCCGCAACTGCGCCGCCACACCGGCCCCGATTACCCGGTGCCCCTTCGGCTCGTGGATCTCTTCGTCGCCGATCCGCTTGATCAGCTGCGGCGGCCGCAGGATGCCGTCGTGGGCGATCGCCGTGTAGCCGGCGACCATCTGCATCGGCGTCACCGAGAGGCCCTGGCCGATCGGCAGGTTGCCCATCGTCGAGCCCGAGTACTCGTCGAGCGGCAACAGCAGGCCCTGCTCCTCGCCGGGGAACTGGACCCCGGTCGGCCGACCGAAGCCGAAGCGGTTGATCCAACGACTGAATTTCTCGGCGCCGAGGTGAAGCCCGATCGTCGCCGCCCCCACGTTCGAGGACTGGGCGAGGATTTCGGCGACGCTCATCGTCACGGTCCCCCGCGCGTGGGAGTCTTCGATGATGCGGTCGGCGACCGGCAATTGGGGCGGCAACGTGAAGGCCGTCTCCGGGGTCACTTCTTTTTCCTCCAGCGCCGCCGCGACCGTGAACGCCTTGAAGGTCGAGCCCGGCTCGTAGTTGAAGCTGGTGGCGCGGTTGAGCAGGTCTTCTTCGCTGGCGGACGAGAGGTCGCCGGGATCGATCGGCGGCCAGTTCGCCATTGCCAGGATCTGCGAGGTGCGGGGGTCGACGACGATCGCGGTTGCCCCATTCGGCGCGTAGGTTTCGCCGACCTCGGAGAGCGCCTGTTCGGTCTTTTCCTGGATTACCGGGTCGAGCGTTAGCTGGATGTCTTCGCCGTCCTCGGAGTCCTTCGCCGTTTCCAGCCGGATCGGCTCGCCGAGCGCGTCCTTGACGATGCGCCGTTCGCCGTCGGTCCCACGGAGGACAGATTCCTCGCCCGCCTCGAGGCCGATCAGCCCCTGGTTTTCGGAGCCGACGGCGCCGATCACCTGCCCCGCCATCTGCCCCTGCGGATAGATGCGGCGGCTGTCGGGAAGTTCGCCGACCCCTTCCAGCTCCAGCGCTTCCACCTTGGCAGCCGTTTCGAGGCTGACTTTCTGGGCCAGGTAGGAGAAGCCGCCCGGCGCGGTCAGGCTGCGCAGCACCTTGGCCTCGCTCTGGTCGAGGATCGGCGCCAGTTCTCTGGCTGCCCGCGGCGGGTTCTCGATCTGGTACGGGGTGGCGTAGATCGTCGAGGCATCCTCTGAGGAGGCGAGCGCGTTGCCACGGCGGTCCAGCAGGCTGCCGCGCAGGCCTGGCACGGTGATCGTTTCGGTCTGCTGAGAGATCGCCTCGGAGGCAAGCTCGGACCCCTGCACCCCCTGCAGCCAGAAGGCGCGGCAGATGACGACGAGGAAGGCGAAGAGGAAGACGGCGAAGAGGAGCCCGATCCTGCGCTCGATCAGCCGTGCTCCCACGAACTACCCTCCTGCGGCGGCGAGCCGTTGCGCCGCGGTGGCGACGTCATCCGCCCCTGCCTGCACGAAGTGGATCTGATCGGAAGCCGGCATCGTCAAGCCCTGGGCAGCCGCGGCGCCACGGACCCGCGCCATCCCCGAGCGCTGGGCGTCGCGGTTGCCGGTGACCCCGACCTCCCGTTCCAGGGTGGCGATTTCCTGGTCGATCTGGCCGGAGGAGGCGGCGAAGCTGAGGGTGACAACGTTGAGGGCGACGATCCCGACCAGCAGCATCCCCAGCACGCCGATCCAGGCGCGGCCGCGGGTCATCCGCACGACCACGTTGGAATCGGGAAGCTGGCGCACGGCGACGGCGGTGCGGCCAACGGCGAGCGGGATCAGCTGACCGCCGGCGACAGCCCGCTGCGGCACCGAGCGGGCGGCGCTGCGCGTCCGCGAGGTCGCCTTGCGCGCCGGAGCCTTGCGGGCGGGCGCCTTGCGGGCGGGCGCCTTGCGGGCCGGAGCTTTACGAGCGGGGGCTTTGCGGGCCGGGGCAGCGACGCTGGAGGTCGGTTTCCTGCGCACCGGGGCGGCAGCGCCACGGGAGGCGACGCTGGTCCGGGTCGGGCGCAGCGGCCGGCGGCGCGAGGGGGCCGGTTTGGGCGGAGCCGTCGTCCGCGAGGGCGCCGGGGCTGGAGCGATCTTGCGGGCAGGGGCGGCGACGGCCATCAGCGAGCCTCCTCGGCGGGCGCCTCGGCGATCTTCACTGCGGCGCGCAGGTGGGCGGAGCGGGAGCGCGGGTTCGCCGCCACCTCGTCAGCGCCCGGCGCAACTGCGCGGCGGGTCAGCAGCTCCGCCTCCGGCTCGTGGCCGCAGACACAGATCGGCAGCTCCGGCGGACAGAGGCAGCCGCGGGCCTGTGCGGCCAGGAACTGCTTAACGGGCCGGTCCTCGAGCGAGTGGAAGGAGATCGCGCCGAAGCGGCCGCCGACGGCGAGCATCTCCCAGGCCAGGGGCAGTGCCTCGTCCAGCGACTCGAGCTCGCCGTTGACGGCGATCCTGACCGCCTGGAAGCTGCGCTTGGCGGGGTGGCCGCCGGCGAAACGGGCGGCGGCCGGCATCCCGGCCTTGATCGCGTCGACCAGCTCCGAAGTTGTGCTGAGCGGCCGGCGGCGGGCGATCTCACGAGCGATGCCGCCGGCGTAGCGCTCCTCGCCGAATTTGCGCAGGACCTCGGCGATTCGCGCCTCCGGCCACTCGTTGAGCAGCTCGGCGGCGGTGAACTTTTGGCGCGTGTCCATCCGCATGTCGAGCGGCGCGTCGTAGGCGTAGGAGAAGCCCCGCTCCCAGGCATCGACCTGCATCGACGACATTCCAAGGTCCATGTAGATCATCTCTGGGCGTAGGCCTTCGCCGTGCAGGGTGCGAAGCCCTGCCGCGAAGTCGGCGCCGATGAAGCGCGTCTGACAGGAGAACCCGGCCGCGAACTCGGCGAAGCGAGCCTCGGCGGCGGGGTCGCGATCGATCGCGATGAAGGTCCCGGCGGGCCCGAGCCGCTCGGCGATCCGACGGGCGTGGCCGCCGGCGCCGAAGGTGCAGTCGACCGCCGTCTGCCCGGGCTCGGGGGCCAGCAGCGAGGTCAGCTCGTCGGCGAGAACGGGCAGGTGGCTCATATCAGCCAACCGCAGCGGTCGCGAGCGCTGACGGGTACGTCGGATCTGGATTCGCTCGGCATCGATTCTCTCCGCATGTAGCTGCATGGTCACTGAGTTGCTCCCGCGCCGGCCAGGCCCTCGGCGATCTCCGGCGCCGCCGCGTCCAGCTCCTCCTCCTGCTTGGCCCAGGCGTCGGCGTTCCAGATCTCCAGATACTCACCGGCACCGACGACGACGCAGTTGCCGTCGAGGCCGGCGTGCTCGACCAGCGGCTTGGGGACGCGGATGCGCCCGGCGGAGTCGAGGCCCTCGTCGAAGGAGCCACCGTGAAAGCGGCGGCGAAGCTGTCGCGCATCGCGCCCGAACGGGCTGTGCGGCGAGAGGAAGCGCTCGGAGAGCTGCTCGAACTCGGCGGTCGTGTGCAACCAGACGCAGGGGTCGAAGCCCTTGGAGAGAACCACCCCGTCAGAGAGGGAGGCACGAAACCGGGAGGGAATCGTGAGGCGACCTTTGGCATCGAGGTTGTGCTCGTAGAGCCCTCTGAAGGCCACTGGGTCGATTCCTTTCTTGGCGGGAGGGGCCGGGAAAAGAGTTGGGACCGGAGTGATGAGGTGGGAGGAGCCTCACCACCCCGGTCCTGGGCTTCAACTCGAGCGCCACAATAACCCACTCTCCCCCACTTTGCAACACCTCCTTGTCATGCAAGCCCATTTGCACCCCAGGCAGTAGGTTTGCCCCATGAGCACTCCCGAGGACCAAACGCCGACCCCGGCGCCGTCGGAGCAGACGCCGGCGCCGTCGGAGCAGACGCCGCCGCCACCTCCACCGCCGTCCGAGGAAGCACCGCCGCCGTCGCAGGAAATCGACGACGCCAACGACCTGCGCGGCTTCCACCTCAAGCGACTGCTGCGCAGCACGCTCACCTGGGTACTGATCGTCGGCCTGACGATCGTCGCCGGAGTCGGCTTCGCCATCCTCGCCTCCCCGGCCTCTGGCGGAATCGCCGCCGGGATCGTCGCCGTTATCTCGCTCGTGGTCGTCTTCTTCATGGCCGATTCGGCGGCGGCCGACGCCTTCTTCAAGGTCTACGCCGACAAGCGCGGGCTCGAGCTGGGCGGCCGCACCTCGCTCCCCGGTGCGACGCCGCTGCTGCGCAAGGGCGACAGGCGCTACGCCGAGCGCACCCTCAAGGGCAAGCTCGCCCCCGGCCTGAAAGGGACGCTGGCTCTCTTCACCTACGAGGAGGAGACGCGCGACAGCAAGGGCAACAAGCAGACCAGCTACTACAAGTACACGCTCTGCATGACCAAAATTCCCAAGAGCGCCGCGTTCGTGCCCGAGCTCTACTGCCAGCGCAAGTTCGGCTTTCGCGCCCTGGAGAAGTTCGAGGACGCCTTCCGCGGCTCCAAAGATCGGGTCAAGCTGGAGAGCGAGGCGCTCGACGACAAGTACGAGATTTTCGCCAACGAGAAGCAGGACCAGAACTTCCTGCGCCAGCTCTTCGCCCCCACCTTCATCGTCTGGCTGACCGACTCGGCGCCGGAGAAGTTCGCCTTCGAGCTGGTCGACGGCACCCTCTGCTGTTACGTCGACGGCCACCGCGAGAACGCCGCCGGGCTCGAAGAGATGACCGCCGCCAGCGCGGCGGTCGTCAACCGCCTGCGCGAGGAGTCGATCGAGTCGCTGGGCTCGGCCCAGCCGGTCGACTCGGCAGAGTCGCCGGAGTAGCTCAAAACCCGGCCAGCAGGGTGCCGGCGTTGGCGATCAGGCCGGCGGCGATCATCAGCAGCACCGAGGGGACGAGCACCAGGGCGACGACGAGTTGGATCTTCGGCGCCGCCCGGGCGGCCTGCTCTTCGACGAGGCGGCGGCGGTCGCGGCGCAGGGCGCCGGCCTGGCGCCGCAGTTGCTCGGCCAGTGGCGAGCCGAAGCGGCGCGAGCGCTCGATTGCGGCGACCAGGGTCGCCAGCTCGCCGCCGGGGACGCGACGCCGCAGCGAGGTCAGTGCCCGCGAGAGCGGCACCCCGCAGGAGATCTCGGCGACGGTCAGTTGCAGCTCCTCGGCCAGCGGCCCCTCTCCCGCCCGCGCCAGCTGCTCCAGGCCCACCGCCGGGCCACGTCCGGCGGTGGCGTTGACGGCGAGCAGGTCGAGCGCATCGGGAAGGGCGGCGAGGAGGCGGCGGCGTCGCCTCCGTGCCTCGCGCTCCAGCAGGGCGTCGGGTGCGATGAAGCCGGCCGCTGGCATTGCCACTGCGACCAGCAGCGAGATCCGCCCCGGCGCTGCGGGTGCCGCCGCCAACGCGACGAGGCCGGCCAGCGCTAGCCCGGCGAGCTTCGCCATCAGGACCGTCGAGAGCGGCAGCCGCGACTCGAGGCCGGCCCGCCGCAGACGCTCCGGCAGGCCGAGCCGCAGCGCCGCCCGTGCCGAGCGGCCTCGCAACGGCGACGGCCAGGAACCGGGCGACGGTCGGCCGGCGCCGAACTCGCGGATCGCCGCCGCGGCGCAGAGGACCGCGAGCACGGCGAAGGCGGCAGCGGGACTCACTCCTGCACCTGCGAGAAGCGCCTGATCGCGACGAAACCGGCGAGCTGCAAGGCC
>DASYLY010000030.1:0-13847 GCA_036009365.1 Solirubrobacterales bacterium | reverse complement strand
GCGAGTTGGTGATCCTCGCCTCGGGTCCCGAGAACGCCCGCTCAAGGGTCCAGCCGATCTTCGACGCGATCGGCCGCGACACGTTCTGGCTCGGCCGCGCCGGCAACGGCAGCCGGATGAAGGTGGTGCTCAACAACTGGCTGGCGGCCAGCACCGAGGCACTGGCGGAGACGCTCGCGCTGAGCGATGCGCTGGGCCTCGGCGCGGATGACTTCGTCGATGTCTTCGGCGACACCCCGCTCGCCTCGCCCTATGCGGTCGCCAAGGCAAAGGCGATGGCCGCGGGGGATTTCGCGCCCGGCTTCCCTCTGCGGCACGCGTTCAAGGACACCGCCCTGGCGCTGGACGCCGCCCGCGAGATCGGCGTCGAGCTGCCGCTGACCGAGGCACTCGAGGGCCGTTGGCGGGGGGCGATCTCCCGCGGCCACGGCGACGAGGATCTGTCCACGATCATCACCGAGGCAAGCCGGCGCCATGGCTGAGTCGGCCGGACCACTGCGTCGCGCCGGCTTTCGCCTGCTCTGGCTGGGCAGCGTCTCCGCCAACACCGGCACCTGGATGCAGAACATCGGCGCCGCCTGGCTGATGACGGAGCTGACCAACTCGGCGCTGCTGGTGGCGCTGGTCCAGTCGGCGACCACCCTGCCGACCTTCCTGGTCGCGCTGCCGGCGGGAGTGGTCGCCGACATCGTCGACCGCCGCCGGCTCTTGATCGCGATCGAGGTCTGGGTGGTCGTGGTCGCCGCGACCCTGGCGGTGGCGACCGCCGCGGGGCTGGTCGGCCCGGCCGGGCTGCTCGGCTTCACCTTCCTGATCGGCATGGGCCTGGCGAGCTTCCTGCCCACCTGGCAGTCGAGCGTCCCCGAGCTGGTTCCGCCCGAGGAGCTGCCGGCGGCGATGGCGTTGGGCGGGATCGCGATCAATGCGGCGCGGGCGGTCGGCCCCGCGATCGGCGGCCTGATCATCGCCCTGCAAGGTCCCGAGGCAGTCTTCGGCCTGAACGCGGTGATGTGGGGGTTGGCGCTGGTGGCCATCGCCCGCTGGCGGCGACGGCCCGCCCCGCGGACCTCACCGCCGGAGCAGGTGCTGCCGGCCGCCGCCGCGGCGCTCCGCTACGCGCGCCATTCGGCTGACCTGCGGGCGGTGATGGTGCGCGCGGCCGTTTTCGTTGCCTTCTCCGGAGCGGTCTGGGCACTGCTTCCCCAGGTCGCTCGTCAGGAGCTCGGACTGGGCGCGGGGGGCTACGGGGCGCTGTTCGCCTGCATGGGCGCCGGAGCGGTGGCAGCCGGCTTCGGCATCGCCAGGGCTCGCGTGCGGTTCTCCTCCGATCGGCTGCTGGTCATCGCTGCCCTCGGCTACGCGCTCGCCACGCTCATCCTCGCCCTGGTCGACAGCGCGGTGATCGTCGGCCTCGGCCTGGCAATAGGCGGCGCTGCCTGGACCACCCAGATGGCCATGACCAACACCGCCGCCCAGCGCGCCGTGCCCGAATGGGTACGTGGCCGAGGCACCGCCCTCTACACCTTGGTCTTCCAGGGCGGCCTGGCGATCTCCGCCGCGCTCTGGGGAGGGGTCGCCCTCGGTCTTGGCCTCTCCGCCACGCTGACCATCGCCGCCATCGGGCTCGCCCTCGTGCCACTAACGGGACTGCGCTGGCCGCTGGCTCCGGTGGAAGCGGCCGACCGGGGGCCCGCCGACCTCTGGCCGCAGCCACGCGTCAGCGGCCCGGTCCCATCCGGGCCGGTGCGGGTTTCGCT
Source organism: Solirubrobacterales bacterium (assembly GCA_036009365.1). Lineage (GTDB taxonomy): Bacteria > Actinomycetota > Thermoleophilia > Solirubrobacterales > 70-9 > VAYN01. The sequence goes on along the minus strand of DASYLY010000030.1, from coordinate 12,090 downwards.
CGTCTATCGGGTATTCTCCGCCGACGCGCCGGCCTTCATCGCGCGGATGGAGGAGCTGCGCCAACTCCGCCGCCGCGATGGGGCAGTGGACTGGGTGCTAGAGCGCGACCTCGCCGACCCCGAGCAATTCGTCGAGAGCTTTCATGTCCGCTCCTGGCAGGAGCACCTACGCCAGCACGAACGCCTGACCCAGGCGGACCTGTCTCTGGAGAACGAGATCCGCGAGCTCGGAGCGGGTGGGGGACAGCCGCCCGTCACGCATTTGGTCGAAGTCGACGGGCACCACTGATAGGTAGGAGGGCTCGCCCTGCTGGCTAGGCAGGAGGCATGCTTCTTCCCGCTACATTTTGAGCCATGTGCATGCAGTGCATGGCTACGGCGATGACGACCGGGGCGGCGGTGACGGGCGTCCGCTCCTGGCTTGGGACCCGCAGCTACAGCTGGCTCACTCCCCAGCGGCTGCGGCGCACCACGATCTGCCTCTTCGCCGCCGGCCTGCTGGCGTCGGCCATACTGATCAGCGGCTCGGGCAAACAGCCGACGAGCGCGCAGGCAGCCGGCTCGCATCCTGCGCCCCAAACGGCGAGCAGGTAACAGGCCGGCGCGGACTCAGTTCGCGCAGCGCTCGCAGAGGCCGCGCAGAACAACGTCGTGCTCGGCGATCTCAAATGGGACCAGATCGGAGACCTGCTCGATCGCCCGCTCAAGGCTTCGATCCTCGAAGGGCTCCATCCGCCCGCAGCGTCGGCAGATCGCGTGATGGTGGTGGTGTCCGTTGAGGTTGACTCGCTCATAGCTCGCGATCCCGCGCTCGACCTCGAAGCGCTGCACCAGCCCCAGCTCCTCCAGCACGTCCAGAGCGCGATAAATGCTGGCGCGGCCGACGTGGACCTTGCGCCGCCGCAGCTCCTCCTCCAGCGCCAGCGCGCTCACCGCGCAATCGTGGCGTGCCAGTGCCTCCACGACGGCGGTTCGCGCTCCGCCGCGCCGATAGCCCGCCTCGCCCAGCATCGCCAGCGCGTGCTCGGCCCAGGTGGTGTCGACCGCCGTTGACATCTAACCGATCGTAGCCTCCGCGGGGGTCCGCTTTTCGCTGCGCAGGAGCGAGAGCAGGCGAGCGGCCGGCAGAGAGAGCAGGTAGGCGGAGACGATCGCCAGCGCCACTGAGGCGCCCCCGGCCGTCCCCGCGTAATAGGAGAGATAGAGCCCGGCGATGCCGGCGAGCACCGCGACTGCGACGGCGATGAGAAGCATCGGCGCGATCCGGTCGGTGAACTGCCGGGCGGTCGCCGCAGGTCCGACGAAGACCGCGACCACGAGCAGGTTGCCGAGGCCTTGGACGGCGACCACGATCGCCAACCCGAGCAGGACGAGCAGCGCGGCTTCGGTTTTCCCCGGCGAGGCGCCCAAGGATCGTGCGGCGGCGCGGTCGAAGCCGCCGGCCGCCAGCCGTCCGTGCAGTAGGGCGAGCGAGACGCCGACCACCAGGGCGAGGACACCCGCGGAGGCGAGGTCGGCGTCGGAGGGACCGAGGATGTCGCCGAAGAGCACCTCCTGAATGCCCGGCGGTGATTCGGGGGAGAGCGCCAGCAGCACCCCGAGGCCGAACAGCGTCGTGACGACAACGCCCACCGCCGCCTCGCGGCTGATGCCGGGAACCCGCGAGACGACCGCGATCGCCAGCGCGGCCACGACGATGCCCGGCACGCCGCCGACGATCAATGGCACCCCCGCGATCGCGGCGAGGACGAGGCCGGGGAAGATCGAGTGGGCCAGCGACTCGGCCGCGTAGGAGAGCCGGTAGAGGATCACCCAGCAGCCTAGGGCGCCGCCCGCGATCCCGATCAGAGTCATCTCGGCGATCGCGCGCCGCATGAACTCGTCTTGCAGGGGCTCGAACATCGCTCAGTGGTGATGGTGGTGGGGGGGCAGGATCGCGCGGGAGGCCGAGCCCGGCAGCTCGACAATTGACCCGCCGTAGGTGGCTTCGAGGACGGAGAGGTCCAGAACCTGCTCGGGAGCGCCGACCGCGATCTGCGCGCGGTTGACGCAGAGCACGCTGTCAAGGCGCCGGGCCTGGTCGAGGTCGTGGGTGGCGATGATCGCTGCCCGCCCCTCGGCTGCAAGCGTCCCGATCAGCGCTTCCAGGCGCTCGGAGCCGGGACGGTCGAGGCCCGAAAAGGGCTCATCGAGTAGCAGGATCTGCGCGTCTTGAACGAGGCTGCGCGCGATCAGGACGCGCTGGCGCTGCCCACCGGAGAGCTTGCCGAAGGTCTCCGCCGCAAGAGCGTCGAGCCCGACTTTGCCCAGTGCCTCCATCGCGGCCTTGCGCTCTCCCCGTCCTGGCCGTCGCCACCAGGGCAACCGCGAGAGCGCACCCATCGTCGCCACGTCGAGGGCCGAGACCGGGTAGTCGAGTTGGGAGCGCTCGGTCTGGGGGACGGTGGCGCAGCGGGCGTCGACCCGGAGGGTTCCGGCGAGAGGGGTCAGCTCGCCCAGCAGGGCGCGCAGCAGGGTCGTCTTGCCGCCCCCGTTCGGGCCGAGCAGCGCCATTCTCTCGCCCGGCCGCAGCGAGAAGGAGACGCCGGAGATCGCCGGCTCGCCGTTGTAGCCGGCAGCGAGTTCCGTTGCCTCGATCAGCGCTTCACCTTGCATCCGCGTTCTCCGCCGGTGAACCCCTGGACCATCGCATCGGCATTTGCCTCCTCCATCCCCACATAAGTTTCTCCGCCCGAGCCTTCGGGTCCGAGCGTGTCACCGTAGAGCGTGTAGTCCGAAGTGGCGGCGGTCTGATTGGCGATCGCCTCGGCCACCTTGGCGCTGAGCGAGCTCTCGGGGAAGATCGCCTTCACGTTCTCCGCCTCGATCGTCTTCGCCAGCTCGCTGAGATCCTTGGCCGACGCCTGCGCCTGGGTCGTCTGGGAGGGGATCACCGCGCCGAGCACTTCGATTCCGTAGCGGTTGGCGAAGTAGCCGAAGGCGTCGTGGTCGGTGACGAGCTTGCGCTGCTGAGCCGGCACCGAGTCGATGCACTTGGCGATGCCGGCGTCGAGCGCCTTCAGTTCGGCCAGGTAGGGGTCGGCGTTGCGCTCGAACTCCGCCTTGTGGGAGGGATCGGCGCTCGCAAGCGCCTTCTCGATCTCCCGCACCGCGGCCTCGGCGTTGCGTGGGTCGTGCCACCAGTGGGGGTCATACTTCGACGCCTCCGCGCCCGAAGCCTCGCCGGGCAGGTTGATCGGGACGGCGGCGCCGAGGTCGATCACTTCGGCGTCGCTGCCGCTGTCGGAGACGACCTGATCCACCCAGGCATCGAGGTTGTCGCCGCTGGCGAAGACCAGCTTCGCACCAGCCGCGCCTTCGATATCGGATGGCCGCGGCTCGTAGTCGTGGGGGTCGGTGTTCGGCTGAAGGATCTGGTCGACGTCGACTGCTTCGCCGCCGACGTTGCGCACGAAATCGCCGAGCTGGGTCGTCGTCGCCACCACGTCGAGCTTTCCCGAGCCCCCGTCACCCGAGCCGCTCCCGCAGCCCGCTGCGAGCAGCGCCAGGGCTCCGAGCGCAGCGGCGGCCATCGCAGCGCGTGGGACGTTCCGCAAAGCGCGCGCCGCGGCGACCACGATGAAGACGCCGCCAGCGGCGCAGGCGATCGTGGCTCCCGGAGGCGCGTTGGTCTTGACCGAGAGCCAGAGCCCGACCGTTCCCTCCAGGGCGACCAGGCCGACGCTGAGGAGCTGCCAGCTCAAGAGCCGATCGGTCAGAAGGCGCGCGGTCACGGCGGGGACGAGGAAGAGCGCAGTGACGAGCAGCGCCCCGACTACGGTCAACGCCGCCACGCTTGCCAGGGCGACCAGCGCGAGGAGCACCGCGTCGAAGACCTGCGGCCTCGGCCCGCTTGAGTCCGCGAGCGTCGGGTCAAAGCCGATGCGCAGCCAGTGTTGCCCGATCAGGGCGCTGGCGAGAAGGGTCGCGACGGCGGTGCCACCAGCGAGCGCCAGGTCGCCGCCGTCGACCAGGAGCAGGCTGCCGAACAGCAGCGTCTCGATGTTCGAGCCTGAGCCGAAGACGTCGCTGGCGAGGATCACGCCCCCGGCAAGGCAGCCGACGAGGACCAGGGCAAAGACGGCGTCCTGGCCGGTGCGCCGGCCGCGCAGCGCCGAGGCGCCCACCGTGAAGGCGAGCGCGGCACCGAAGGCACCCAGCGGCGCGGCGAAGCCCAAGCCGTCCGCGAGGACCAGCCCCGGAAAGGCGGCGGTGCCGACCGCGTGGGAGAAGAAGGCCAGCCCCCGCAGCACGATCCAGGTGCCGAGCAGGCCGGCGGGGACCGCGAGGATCAGCACCTCGATCAGCCCGCGCTGGACGAAGGGAAGCTGGAAAGGCTCAAGCAAGGGATCAGTCCTTTCGAGTTGGTCTGCGCTCAACAGCGTCCCGGAGAGTAATGAGAATGAATCTAGTTTGCATTCAGCCTCGGACATCGCAGCGAAACCAGATTCTTGAGTTGAGCCCTAAGCGTCGGTCGCATATTCCTCGTCGCTGACGTGCCTGCCCCAGGTGACCGGGCTGCCCGAGTCGTCGACCTCCTGCATCGCGAGATGGGTCATGAAGCGACTGGCCGTGGCGCCGTGCCAGTGGTTCTCGTCCGGCTCGAAATAGACGCGGTCGCCGGGCCGGATGACTTCGATTGGGCCGCCCTCGCGTTGGCACACCCCGATCCCTTCGGTGACGAAGATCGTCTGCCCGAAGGGGTGGGTGTGCCAGGCCGTGCGGGCGCCGGGGGTGAAGTGGACGCTGGCCGCAGCCAGCCGCGAAGGCTCCGCCGCCGTCGCCACCGTGTCGATGTAGACGGTGCCGGTGAACCAATCGCTCGGACCGACGTTGGTCTCCAGAGAGTTCCTCGTGATCTTCATGGAGTCACCATCACCTTCAGCGCGTCGCGCTCGTCCATTGCCCGGTAGCCGTCGGGAACGCCGTCGAGGTCGACGGTGCGGTCGAAGACGCGGCCCGGTTCGATCGTGCCGTCGAGGATGTCGGGAAGCAGCTCCTCGACGTAGGCGCGGACGGGGGCGGGGCCGCCACCGATCCTGACGTTGCCGTAGAAGGAGGCCTGTCCGCCTGGCATCGGCTCGCTCTGGGGGACGCCGACCCGGCCGATCGCGCCGCCGGGGCGGGCGATTTCGATCGCCGTCTGGGTCGACTGATCGAGGCCGACGCACTCGAGCACGGAGTGAGCGCCGAAGCCGTCGGTCAGCTCACGCACCCGCTCGACTCCCTCTGCACCTCGCTCAGCGACCACGTCCGTTGCGCCGAACTCGCGCGCCAGGTCGGTGCGCTCCTCGTGGCGTCCGAGAATCACGATCTGCTCGGCGCCGAGGCGTTTGGCGGCGATGACGCCGCAGAGGCCGACCGCGCCGTCGCCGACGACCGCGACCTTCTTTCCGGGCCCGACCCCGGCGACGAGCGCCGCGTGATGGCCGGTGCCGAGCACGTCTGAGAGCGTCAGCAGGGATGGCATCAGCGCCTCGTCGGGGTCGGCCGGCAGCGGGTAGAGCGTGCCGTCGGCCTGCGGGATGCGGAGCGCCTCGGCCTGGGCGCCGCCAACATCGGCGTTGCCGAAGAAGCCGCCGTGGACGCACTCGGTTTGCAAGCCGTCCTCGCAGAAGAGACAGGTGCCGTCCGAGAAGGCAAACGGCATCACGACGAGGTCGCCGGGTTTCACCGTGCTCACCTCGGCGCCGATCTCCTCGACCACGCCGATCGCCTCGTGGCCCATCGGGCGCCCACCATCGGTGGGCTCCATGTTCTTGTAGGGCCAGAGGTCGCTGCCGCAGATACAGGCGCGGGTGATGCGGATCAAGGCGTCGGTCGGCTCGACCAGCTTGGCGTCGGGAACGTCCTCGATGCGGACGTCACCGGCGCTGTGCATGACGGTGGCTCTCATGAACTCCTCTTTTCTCTGACAGGTGGTTGGGAAGGGGATCGCTTTCCCCGCTCAGGCGCGATCTTCGCCCGCCTGGAACTGCCAGTACCCCTCAAGACAGGGACCCTCACCTTTGTACAGCGGGCATCACGCGAGCTCCAAAACCGGCTACCAGAGCCGCCTGCGCCGTGGGATTGGGCTTGCGCCGGTGTAGGCTGACCTTGATGCACTGCTCGCTTCGACTTCTTCTCCTCCTCCCCCCTCGGGGGGAATAACGCGTGGCGGCCGCTGAGCCGCGAGAACAGCACGGAGAGGAAGCGAAATTGCGAGCAGGAGGTAGCTGTGTCATCGATGCCGTTCCATAAGTACGCGCCCTACCCACAGGTCGAGCTGCCGGACCGGACCTGGCCGGACACGCGTATCACCGCCGCGCCGATTTGGGCGAGCGTCGATCTTCGAGACGGCAACCAGGCGCTCGACCCGCCGATGGACACCGACCGCAAGCGGCGCCTGTTCGACGTGCTGGTAACCCGGGTCGGCCTGAAGGAGGTCGAGGTCGGCTTTCCCGCCGCGGCAGAGGCGGAGTTCGAGTTCATGCGAATCCTCGCGACCGAGGAACTGGTTCCCGGCGACGTGACGGTGATGGTGCTGACGCAGGCACGCGAGGAGCTGATCGCCAAGACCTTCGAGAGCCTCGACGGGCTGCCGCGGGCGATCGTCCACCTCTACAACTCGACCTCGACCACCCAGCGGCGGGTCGTCTTCAAGCTGGATCGCGCCGGCGTTCGCGAAATCGCCGTCGAGGGAGCGAAGCTTTGTCGGGAGCTGGCCGAACAACGGCCCGACCAGGACATCCGCTTCGAGTACACGCCCGAGAGCTTCACCGCGACCGAGCCCGACTATGCGTTGGAAGTGTGCGAGGCGGTGATGGACGTCTTCGAGCCGACGCCGGAGCGCAAGCTAATCCTCAACCTTCCCGCCACGGTTGAGCTGTCGACCCCCAACCTCCACGCCGACGTGATCGAGTGGTTCTGCCGCAACGTCTCGCGCCGGGACTCGGTGATCGTCAGCCTGCACCCGCACAACGACCGCGGCACCGCGGTCGCCGCGACGGAGCTGGCCCTGATGGCCGGGGCCGAACGGGTTGAGGGCACTCTGTTCGGCAATGGTGAGCGCACCGGGAATGTCGACCTCGTCACCCTGGCGCTGAACCTGATGACCCAGGGGGTCGATCCCGAGCTCGACTTCTTGCGGATCAACGAGGTTCGCCGGGATGTCGAATTCTGCAACCGGATGTCGATCGGCGAGCGTCATCCCTACGTCGGCGACCTCGTCTACACGGCATTCTCGGGCTCCCATCAGGACGCGATCAAGAAGGGCATGGAGGCGATGGGGGCGGACCCCGAGAACGTGATCTGGGACGTGCCGTATCTGCCCTTCGACCCGAAAGACGTAGGCCGCAACTACGACGAGGCCGTGCGCGTGAACTCGCAATCGGGCAAGGGCGGCGTTGCCTACATCATGCGGGCCGAGCATGACCTCGAACTTCCTCGCCTGTTGCAGATCGAGTTCTCCCGCGTCGTCCAGCGGGAAGTCGATGCCTCCAACGCCGAAATCACCGCCGAGCAGCTGATCAAACTCTTTCGTCGCGAGTACATGGGGCATGCCGACGCGGCGTTGGTCAATCACGCCGTCACCAGCAACGACAAGGACCACATCTCGGCGCTCGAGGCGACGCTCCAGCGCGGCAGCGAGCTGGTCCCGATCGCGGGGGAGGGGAACGGCACGATTGCCGCCTTCGCCAACGCGATCGAGCAGCTGCTGGGCGTGGCGATCAAGGTCCGCGACTACCAGCAGCAGACGCTCAGCGACGGGACCGACGCGAAAGCGATCTCATACGTGAAGCTGAGCATCGGCGACGACACCGCCTGGGGCGTGGGTGAAGACACCGACACCGCGAAGGCCAATTTCGACGCGGTTCTCTCGGGGGTGACTCGCATCCCGGGGGCGCTCGACCGCGTCTCCTCCGATGTCGGGTAGAAGGCGAGCTCGCCGTTGAAACCGTAGGGGCTGCACCAGCTAAGGCAACTACGGCTGCGACCGTAAGAACGGCGTCTGTTGTTGATCCCGAGGCGAGGCCGCTCTGCTCGACGGCGGTCCCGTGCTCCTAGTGCTCGTGAGGACCGCCGCGCACGGTCCACCACGAATCCCAGGTGATCTTGACTATGACGACGGTGATCGCAAGCCCGATCAGCGGGTCGGCGATCTGCACGCCGAGCGCGACCGCGAGGGCGCTGGCGACCACCGCGAGGCTGACGTAAGCATCGGCGCGGGCATGGTTGCCATCCGCGACGAGCGCCGGGCTGTCTAGCGCGCGGCCGGCGCGCGATCGGATCACCGCCGCGATCATGTTGCCGGCGCAGCCGAGGACCCCCGCCGCCGCCAGGGCGCCGACGTGGCTCACGTCTTCGGGATTGAGCAGCCGTGCCACCGCCTCATAGCCGGCGACGCAGGCCGAGACGAAGATCGCGAGGACGACGAAGTAGCCGGCGCCGCGCTCGGCTCGCTCTGAGCGCAGGGCGAAGGCGATCCCGAGCGGGATCGCGGTGGCCGCGTCGCCGAAGTTGTGGATCAGGTCGGCGAGCAGGGCGATGCTGCCCGAGGAGGCGAAGATCGCGACCTGGATCAAGGCGGTGATGCCGAGAACCAAGAGCGAGAGCAGCACGGCGCGGATGCCGGCCCTCGAGCGTTTGATGCTGGGGTCGATCAGGCCGTGACTGTGACCATGGCCGCCGGGCGAGTGGCGGTGATCATGGGTGTGCTCGGAAGACATATGCACGTATCTGCATACAAGATATCCTCCCGGCTTGGCGCGCCCCTCCGAACACAAGCCGGCGACCCGGCCGCTGCCCCGGCGTGAGGCCGAGCTGTTGGCTGAGTCAATCGCCGCCTTCTCCACCGGCAGCCGCTTGCGCCTGCTGTGGTCGATGCTCCAGGGGGAGCGCACCGTCGAGGAACTCGCCGCCGAGAACGAGATGAGCCAGCCCGCTACCTCACAGCAGCTTGGGGTGCTGCGAAAGGCGCATCTCGTCCGCGTCCGGCGCGACGGGCGCCGCGCGTTCTATGCGCTGCATGACCACCACGTCCCCGATCTGCTCACCGCAATGCGCCACCACTTCGAGCACCGCGAAGGCGACCAGGGGTCAGCCGAGGACGGGCGAGTGGACAGCGCTGCCAGCAGACGGACTTCGCGGTGACGACCGATCCCTCGGCCGAGCCGATCGGCGCGCCGACCGCCAGCAAGCCGGAGGAATCACGCACCGCGATCTTCTGGCGGTTTCTCAAGTTCGGCTGCCTCGCCTGGGGCGGCCCGGCGGCGCAGATCGCGATGATCAAGCGCGAGTGCGTCGATGAAGAAAAGTGGGTCTCGGACCTGGGCTTCAAGAAGCAGCTCGCCGTTTACCAAATCCTCCCCGGTCCGGAGGCACATGAGCTCTGCGTCTACTTCGGCAGGTTGCGGGGCGGCAAGCTCGGCGGTTTCCTCGCCGGTTTCGGCTTCATGTTGCCGGGCTTCATCCTCATGCTCGGCCTCTCGGTCCTCTACGTGGAGGCCAATCTCTCCGGCCACCTCGAGGAGCTGTTCTACGGATTGACCGCGGCAGTCGGCGCGTTGGTGGCTCGCGCGCTCGTGCGGCTCTCCAAAAACTTCCTCAGCGATGTGCTGCTGGTCGTCATCGCCGTCGTCGCCCTCGCCCTGACGCTGTTTCTCGACGCCAGCTTCGTCCTCGTCCTCCTCGGCGCCGGCGTCGCCTACGAGCTTTGGACCAACGGTCGCCGCTGGACCGATCGCGCCAGCTCGTTCAGCATTAGCCCGCTCGCGCTCCTCGTGGTCGCGACCGGAGCGATCACCGTTTCTCTGACGGCGGAAATCTTCATCGAGGGGCTGAAGGCCGGGTTGCTCACCTTCGGCGGCGCCTTCACCGTGATCCCCTTTCTCCAAGAGAGCGCCGTCGGCGGTCACCACTGGCTCACCGACAGTCAGTTCGTCGACGGCCTGGCGATGAGCGGCATCCTGCCGGCGCCGCTGATCATCTTCTCCACCTTCGTCGGCTACATCGCTGGTGGCTTGGTTGGCGCCCTGGTGATGACGCTCGGCATCTTCCTCCCGGCCTTCCTGTTTCCGATCTTCCTGCACCGCCAGCTCGTCTGGATCGCCGAGAACGACCGCCTGCATCCGTTCCTGCTCGGGGTCGCCGCCGGGGTGATCGGCCTGATCGCGGCGGTCACGGTGACGATCCTCGAAACCAGCGTCGTCGACGTCTGGACCGCCCTGATCGCGGTGGGCGCCTTCGCCGCGCTCAACAGATGGCACTCGAAACTGACCGTGGTCTACGTGATGGCAACCGCCGGGCTGATCGGCGTGCTGTTGCAGGCGACTGTCGTCTGACGGGCTGACGACGTCCCTGGTTCGCGACGGAAAGGTACACAAACGGGTCACAATTTGAGCGAAAGGGGGGTCAACTCAGATCAACTTGGACCGCTTGAACAAGCCAAAAACCAGCCTGGTCAACCCCGTCTAGAAACCTCATAACCCGAAGGTCGCGGGGTTCGAATCTCGCCCCCGCTCTTTCTGGGGGTGCAGATAGAGGGTTCAAGCCCGTTTCCCGCGAGCAGTAGCCACTTCTTCGCCAGGCTCTGGCCTCGTCGAGCCGGATTCTCCGGGGTCCCCTGAATGGGTATTCAGTAGGTATCCGACATTGTTATCTTCAGAAAAGAACACTTGACATCAGAAAAGCCTCGGATATCTTGCCCGCATCGCATCCGTGGCCGGCTTGGGTTGCCAGCCACGATCGATCTCAGCGGGCAGAACGGGAAAGACGCATAAACGCGACAGGGGCGGACGATGACTAAGTGGGGGAGACGGCAGAGCATGAAAATCAATCTGACCTGGTTGCGCCTTTGGCGCCGCGGCGCGGTTTTGGCTGTGGCATGCGCCGTTTTGCTCGCAGTCGCTGGTTCCGCCAATGCGGCCGGAGCGCTCCAGGGCAGTGCGCTGGGACATCGGTATGCAGCTGGTCCTTCGAAGACCAAGCCGTACATTCCCTGTTTCCGGAACCAGGAGAGGCTGCGGGCCAACTGCAATATCTTCATCGAACCGCAGCCGACCAAGTCAGCCAAAGGGCGTTGGATCGCGGCGGATGGCTCCCCTCAGGAAGGGACGGGCGTTCTCGGTGGCTGGGCACCGAAAGACCTTCAGAGTGCGTACCTGATTCCGGCGACCGGCGGTGAAACGCAGACGATCGCCGTAATCGATGCTTTCGGAAACAATTACGCGGAATCTGACATGGCGAAATACCGCGAACAGTACGGGCTGCCGCCGTGCACGAAAGCCAATGGGTGCTTTCGAAAGGTCAATGGTTCGGGGCTGGAAAACAACAATCCACCTGAAAAATCGCCTGGCTGGGCGTTGGAGACCTCTCTGGACCTCGACATGGCGTCTGCCGCGTGTCCCAAATGTCACATCCTGCTGGTCCAAACCTTTGGCGAACTTCCAGCCGAAATGGCAGAAGCCGTTAACACGGCAGCTAAACTGGGAGCTACCGAGATCAGCAACAGCTACGGCTACCCGGAAAAGTACAAACCATGGTGCCCCGGCGAAAATGGATGCTCCGAATATGCATCCGCCTACCATCATCCCGGCATATCGATAACCGCAGCATCCGGTGACTACGGGTATAACAACTTTCTACTCCCCTCCTTCGACCCAGAAGTGAAAGCCGCGCAGGGCGCGCCGGATTGGCCCGCTGCGTCCCCCGACGTGATTGCGGTCGGCGGGACCGAACTGGAGACTGCTAGCAATGCGCGGGGCTGGGAAGAGCAGAGCTGGGTCGAGGGCGGCAGCGGGTGCAGCCTCCATCAGCCGAAGCCAACCTGGCAGCTCGACGCAAAATGCCCGCGTCGGATGGTCAGCGACGTTGCGATGGTGGCGGAAAACCTCTCCGTCTACAGCACTCCCTACGTGGGTGGATGGGCTCTGGTAGGTGGGACCAGTGCCAGCGCCCCGCTATTGGCGGGGGTCTTGGCTCATGCCACCCAGGCCGTCCGAAATCAGGGTCCGAAAGCGTTCTATACGCACAGGCTCGTCGATATCACCAAGGGAGGAGGGTCGACGAAAG
>DASYLY010000029.1:0-3975 GCA_036009365.1 Solirubrobacterales bacterium | reverse complement strand
CACATCGCCGACGCCGATGTGCTGACCGCGCTCGATCCGGCCCACCCCCGCAGCCCGTTCTGCACGCCGATCCTGCCGACGTCCGGCGGGTAGCGCGATCGGCGCCGCAGCTCAGCTGGCGCCGTTTTCCCCGCGGTAGGGACCGGGCTTCGGCCGAGACCTGCCGCCGGGGAAGGCGAGCCGCAGAATCGTCCGCTGAACCATCCCCAGCTGCTGGCTGAAGGGGCCTGAGTTGTAAGGCAGGCCGTAGCGCTCGCAGACGTCCTTGACCTGGGGGGCGATCTCGGCGTAGCGGGTGCTCGGCATGTCGGGGAAGAGGTGGTGCTCCACCTGATAGCTGAGGTTGCCGCTGGCGACGTGGAAGAGCGGGCCCCCCTCGATGTTGGCCGAGCCGGTCAGCTGCCGGACGTACCAGCCGCCGCGGCTCTCGTCCTCGACCTCCTGGGGGGAGAAGGTGTAGGTCTGATCGGGGAAGTGGCCGCAGAAGATGATCGCGTAGGCCCAGACGTTGCGGACGATGTTTGCCGTGAAGTCGGCCTTGGCGGTCGCGCGGAAGGTTCTGCTGCCGCTGTTCAGCGTGGCCTCCACCACCGGCGCCCAGCGGCTCTGCCGCTTGCGCTTCACCCTGCCGAGGATCCCGCGGGGCTGCTTGCGCTGCCGCCGGGTCTCCACCACCACGTCGACGGCGGTCGCCGCCAGGGCGCTGACCAGCGGCCAGGCGATGTAGTCCTTGACGATCTGGCTTTTCGCCTTGCCGGCGATCCCCTTCAGCTCCCGCTTGACCTGCGGCATCGGCTTGCGGCCCTTGCGAATCGCCTCGAAGTCGAGATCGTGCAGCGCCACGCCCCACTCGAAGAGCGCCGCCAGGATCAGGTTGTAGATCGGCTGCGCGAGGTAGACCGGGTGCCACTTCTGCTCCGGATCGATCCGCATGATCTCGTAGCCGAGGTCCTTGTCCTTGCCGCGGATGTTGGTGTAGGTGTGGTGGACGAAGTTGTGGGAGTGCTTCCAGGCCTCGGCGGTGGAGGCGGTGTCCCAGTCCCAGGTCGAGGAGTGGATCCGCGGGTCGTTCATCCAGTCCCACTGGCCGTGCATGACGTTGTGGCCGATCTCCATGTTCTCGAGGATCTTCGCGGCGGAGAGCGCGGTGGTCCCCGCTGCCCAGGCGCCGCGGTTGCGGGAGGCGAGCAGCAGCAGTCGGCCGAGCACGGCCAGCCGCCGCTGCATCTCGATCATGCTCTCGATGTAGCGGCGATCGCGATCGCCGAGCTCGGCCGTCACCCGGTCGCGGATCGCGTCGAACTCGCGCCCCAGCTCGTCGAGCTGCTGCTCGGAGAGGTGGGCCAGCGGACTCACTGACTGGGTATCGATCGGTGCGGTGGTGGTAGTGCTCATCTGACTCTCATTTCCTCGTTCTCAAAGTGCAATTTCGATGTTGCCCTCAGGGGCGTTGACGCAAGTCCGGACCATTTCGTCCTCCTGGCCGTAGACCTCACCGGTCCGCAGGTCGCGGACCTTCCCCGAGCAAAGGCGGCCGATGCAGGTGTGGCAGATCCCCATCCTGCAACCGAAGGGAAGCTCGGCGCCGGCTTCCTCGGCGGCGACAAGGATTGGCGTGCTGCCGTCGGAGCTGGTCTCGACCGCGCTCTTGGTCAACCGGATCGCTCCGCCCTCGCCGGCGACGGTGCCGTCGCCTCCGATCACCGGCTGGAAGCGCTCCATCTCCAGCAGCTCGACATCGCCCTCCGCCCGCCAGTGCTGCACCAGCGCGTCGAGCATCTCGCCCGGCCCCGAGACGAAAGCGTGACGCTGCCGCCAGTCGGGGCAGAGGCGGTCGAGGTCGGCGGGGAAAACCCGCCCGGCCTCGCTGGTGATCTGCAGGTGGGGGCGGTAGCCGGAGCAGCGGGAGTCGAGCTCGCGCAGCTGCTCGCCGAAGATGACCCCGTCGACGGTACGGGAGGAATGGAGGTGGACGACGTCTGCGAGGGCCGAGTCGCGGTCGAGGCTGCGCAGCATGCTCATGATCGGGGTGATGCCGCTGCCGGCGCTGACGAAGAGCAGCTTCTCGGGCGGGGGGTCCGGCAGGACGAAGGTTCCTTCGACGCCGCCGAGGCGGACGATGTCCCCTGCCCGGGCGCGGTGGACGAGGTAGGGGGAGACCTTGCCGGCGTCGACCAGCTTGGGGGTGATCCCGATCAGCCCGTCGGGGCGGCCCGGATCGGTGGTCAGCGAGTAGGCGCGCCAGTGGTGGACGCCGTCGACGATCACCCCGATTCGCAGGTACTGGCCGGGTCGGTGGCCCATCCACTCGTAGCCCGGCCGGATCAGGACCGTGACCGCATCGGGAGTCTCCCGCTCGATCCGCTCGATCCGGCCGCGCAGCTCCTGCGTCGACCACAGCGGGTTGATCAGTTCGAGGTAGTCGTCCGGCAGCAGGGGTGAGAAAAGCGAGCGGACGGCATGGAGGGCGCGCTGGCGCACCTTTGGAACGTTGGGTACAGCGCCTCGCTCTGCCATTGTCGAATGTTACACGGATCCATGTAAAGGTTACGCGGCGTGGATCCAGGCATGCCTATACCCGCCTCGGCAGGGTTCAGTCGACCACCTTCACGTCACTGATCTCGATTCGATAGCGCCCTTCCTGGTCTCGGGAGGGTGCCGCCTTGGTGAACCAGATGAGGAAGTACTTGGCCGGCGAGCCGAGGTGCAGTTCGACTTCCTCCAGCTCTCCGGCATCTTCCACCGCGCCGACCGGTTCCCCCCATTCGGACAGCTCTTCCGGCGGCCCGGCGGGGGCGGCGTAGATTTCCGCGTCCCAGCCAGGCGCGCCGCGGATGATCATCTCCTTCGGGGTGGCGGTCGTCTTCGTCACCACGTAGAGGCCGACGCCCGGATTGGGGCCGCTCTTGGTGCCGGCGAATTCGGTGTCGTCGTAGTGCTCGCTGGTCCAGGCGGTCCCGGTCGGGTTGCCGTCGATCGCCAGGCTGACCGCTTCGGGGTCCTCTTCGTCGTCGCCCTGGGGGTCGTAGTCGGAGGCTTCGGCCAGCGCCAGCGGCGTCCCCTTGCTGCTCAGCGCGCCGCCCCCGCCGCCCGGGCCGTTGCCGCTGCTGATCAGGATCACAGCCGCCACCGCGGCGGCGAAGGCAAGCAGCAACAGCGCCAGCCACAGCCGCGACCAGCGACCGCCGCTGGAGAGCTTGCGCTCGGCGGGCGGGACCGCCTCGAGCACGCTGGTCGCCTCGCCGGTAGTCGACCCCGCCCGCGCCGCCTCGACCTCGAGCGCGGTCGCCAGGTCGTCGATCATCTCGCCGACCCGCTGGTAGCGCTCGGCCGGGTCCTTGGTCGTCGCCCGCTCGACCACCAGCGCCGAGGCGGCCGAGAGCTCGGGCCGCCGCTGCTGGACGTCGGGCAGCTCTTCGTTGACGTGTTTCATCGCCACCCCGACCTGACTGTCGGCGCTGAAGGGAACCTGGCCGGCGAGCATCTCGTAGAGCACGACCCCGAGCGAGTAGACGTCGGAGCGCTGGTCGACCGAGTGGCCCATCGCCTGCTCGGGAGAGACGTAGTCGGTGGTCCCGAGGACGCGGCCGGTGGCGGTCATCCCGTCCTGCTCGAGCTGGCGCGAGATCCCGAAGTCGGTCAGCTTCGCCCGTCCCTCGGCGTCGATCAGGACGTTCTGCGGCTTGATGTCGCGGTGGACCATGTTGCGGGCGTGGGCGACGGTCAGCCCGCGGGCGATCTCGATCGCGTAGGCGAGAGCCTCCTGGGCGTCGAGCGCGCCGACCCGGGCGATCCGCTGCTTCAGGGTCTCGCCTTCGACGTACTCGAAGACGATGTAGGGGTGGCCGCCGTCCTCGCCGGCGTCGATCACGGCGACGACGTTGGGGTGGGAGAGCTTGGCGACCGCGCGCGCCTCCTGGCGGAAGCGCTCGAGCTGGTCGGCCTGCTCGGACATCTCCCGGTGCATGACCTTGA